>JAFAKX010000097.1 GCA_019234945.1 Silvibacterium sp. | reverse complement strand
CGGCAGGCGTGTACACCCGCTCCACCGCCGTCCCCGACACCGTCGTGAACCGCGCTTTGCCGTCCTCATCGAGATTGATCCCGCTGGCCTTCCCGATTGGCCGCTCCGGAGCTTTTTCCATCGCCGGGCCAAGCGTTTCCTTTTCCCAGCGCTGCTCCTCCGGAGAAGGATGGCGGAGATGGGTAGGACCCTCTGTCGCTCCCGGAATATCAGGGAACGGAGCCTTAGGGAAAGTGTTTTCGAGTCGATTCCTCATGTCTCCACGGCTCCGCTTCTATGGCGAAACCCTCCAGAATAGTGGGACGGGAAAACGGAAGCAACGGGCAGTGCTGCAGAGTCACGGATCAGCGCTACTCCAGCCTCACCGCCTCTTTCCCAAGCTGTTGGTTGATCAGGGACGCCACCAGCGGCTTGAGGGTCAGCGAATCCTTCGGATGAACGAAGTCTCGCTCCGTCTCCGACCAATCCAGTTTAAAGCTGGTCGCGAGTGCCGAAATCCAGAGCTGGCGCACAGGAGTGTTGGGCGTAATCACGAATTTCGCGGGCGGATCGTCGAAGACAATGTTCAGAACCCCATTCTGTTCTTCCACTTCAAAGCCGCCCACCTCTTCGGCCTCAATCAGGCTCTGCTTGAGCGATTCGATAGCGTGGTCGGCATTCCGGCGAAACGTGAGTTCGTCGAGCATCATTCAAGTGTAACAATGGAGATCAGGCGCTGCCGCTTGCGTCGGAAATCCCGGAGGCGGCATCCTTAGAAAACAGGGTGTACCGGAATGGTAAAGGATTGCACAATTTTTGCGGCATTTAACTTGCCGCTAGCAATCTCTTCCACAAAACCGTGGGATGCTTTGCGCAGATGTTCTAAGACCCGATCGTCTAAAATCCCATGGAGGCGGCCCGAGTCATGCAATTTCGCGCATCGTTCGTAGTTGCCCTGTTAGGTCTCGGCCTGGCGGCAGTGCAGGCTCCCAGCCAGACACCGACACGCACCCTGGTCGAGTCTCCCCACCAGCTCGTGGCTGACGTAATGTACAACGAGTTGCGCGACCGTGAGTGCGACAGCTTCTGGCAGTATCGCAGCGTGCGCGTCTCCGGTTCGCAGGAGGTTGTGCGCGAGCAGGTTGAAACTGGGCAGGGACCCATCTTTCGTGTCCTGGAAGATCACAATCATCCCCTCAATGCCCAGCAGCGCCAGAAAGAAGAACAGCGCCTCCAGGACCTGGTCACACGCCCCGGAGCGATGAACAGCATCGAGCAGGATCACCTCAGGGACGAGGAGCGCCTGAAGAGGATCATCCAGATGCTCCCCGAGGCCTTCCTCTACGAATATGACGGCCCCGCTGAAGGCGATGAGGTGCGCCTCACTTACCACCCCAACCCCGCATACACGCCGTCAACCTATGAGGGCCGGGTCATCCACGCGCTGGCCGGCACGTTGGTCGTGAATCAGCGCTTGAAAAGAATGGTTGCCATGAAAGGGACCATGCTCTACCGGGTTGACTTCGGCTACGGGCTCCTGGGCTACGTCGACAAGGGCGGCACGTTCGAGATCCAGCGCGAGCAGGTTAGCGAAACCCACTGGAAGACCCACCTGGTTGACGTCCACATCCAGGGCAGAGTCTTCCTTCTTCACAGCGTCGCGAAAGATCAGCGCGAAGAACGCTCTAACTTTCATCCCGTCCCGCACGACATCAGCCTCGCCGCTGCCAAGCAGCTTCTCGACCAGGTCGCCGGTTCGCCAGCCATGGCCGAACTGACATCCTCCAAGCGCTGAGCGCCTCTTCGCTTCCGTCTAATTCAACCCTGTAGCGCGCTTGTCTTCCGGTCTCGCATCGCCCTTCCTGGCCGTCGGCACCGGGGTTACTGACCTGGACGGCCTTCCTGCAAAAAGCAGGATGCTTAAGAGTAGCGCGACAAAAACAAGGCCGCCAATGGCTATCATGGGCAGTTCCACTCCTCTCTAGATGAGAGGCGCCCAACGCCATCCAGGTCGCCTTTATGTTGCCCTTCGCCCTAAAAGGGGATATCGTCGTCTGTGATTTCGGTTGAGTTCACCAAATCGTCTGACTTGCCTGAGCGCTGGTCATAGGTGGAACTCCCACCACGACTATAGTTGTTGCCGCCTTCGCCCCCTTCGCCCCTGCCGGTAAGCAGAACCAGATCATTTACCAGCACTTCCGTCCGGTATTTCTTCTCGCCCGAGTTCTTGTCGTCCCAGGACCGGGTCTGGATCTTGCCCTCGATGTACAGCTTCGAGCCCTTCTTCACGTAATCCCGAACAATCTCCGCCGTGCGCTGAAAGGCCACAAGATTGTGCCATTCCGTTTTGTCGGCCCAGTTGCCGCTTGCGTCCTTGGCGCGATCGGTGGTGGCCAGCGAAAAACTGGCGACCATCATGCCGCCGCCGGTCGCACGAATTTCAGGGTCCTTGCCGACATTGCCGAGAAGGATGACCTTGTTGACACTTTTTGCCATAACAGGGGTGCTCCGAATCCTTGGGGGACAGTATTCCGAGAAGAATAACAGGGAGGGCGGGGAGGAAATCACGTTACCAATGTGCGAATTTCGCCAGAAAGGGCTATTTAGACGGTGCCCACTCAAGCCTGGTGGTGTTGGCCTGAGTGGGTACGTTCCATGCGCCGGCTGCGGAGCCACTTGGCACCGCCCAGCAAAAACAGCAGAGACCCGAAGGGCAGGCACATCAGTGCCACAATCAGCGCCAGCCAGCCCGAACTGGTGTGTGGCCCCTGCCGTGTCACCCCGCCGAAAACCGTAATCATGAGCAACAACGCCAGCAGCCCAGCGATAATTGTCGCGCCGCCGCTTTTGAGAAGCTGACCCGTTCCGTCGTCCTTCGGCATTCCTGTCGCGCGTCTTCCGCCCCTCGCGGCCACGTACAGCCCCCTGCCGGTGGACTCGTCCGCCGTCTTCTTCGATTCCGGCTCCGGTTTCATCACCAGCTGCATCGTTGCATCCTCAGTGGCAGGACGCCTGCATCGCGTACACAATCACGCCCGTAACCGAAACATACATCCAGATGGGGAAGGTCCAGCGCGCAATCTTGCGGTGCTGCGGAAACCTGCCAGTGAGCGAAAAGAAAAATGTGATCAGCACAATCGGCAGCGCGATCATCGACAACAGAATGTGCGACGCGAGAATCGGCCAGTACACGTTCCATAGTGGATTCGCGCGCGGAAACTTCGTCTCTCCGTGCAGTGCAAAGTTCACGAGATACGACACCAGGAAAATTGACGAGAAGAAGAACGCGGTGAGCATCGCAACCTTGTGCTTCGCAATCTCGCGCCTGCGGATATAGACAAACCCCGTCAGCAGGGCGATCGTGCTCAGCGCGTTCAGCGCCGCATTCGTCGCCGGCAGAAACAGCAGGTGCGTTCCCGCAACATCCGTCGGAGCATGGAAATAGACTAGCCAGCAGATGAACGCGCTCGCTACCGCACTGATCGCGATGATTGCCGCAATCGTCGCCGCCGGCGTTTTCCCCGGATAGCTCTTCCTCTCGACCGTTACCTGCACCGTCTCACCTTACTTTCCTCTGGCGTTCAGCATCAGCGCCGTCAGCAACAGAGGCAGATAGATCACGCTGACCTTCAGCAGATCGCGCGCATACATCTTTGACTCGATGGTCGACCGCGCGCGTGTGATGCGCGCGAACCGTATCGTGTAGCCGAGATAAACCGCTCCCAGTACCGCAGCCGCCATCGCATAATACGGCCCTGCCAAATGAAGCCACACTGGCAGAAGGCTCACCGGAATCATGAGCACCGCGTACGTAATCGCCTCGATCACCGTCGACCAGCCGTCGGGCTGTACCACCGGCAGCATCCGGATCCCCGCCCGTCCATAGTCTTCGCGGTACAGCCACGCGATCGCCATGAAATGCGGGAATTGCCACACGAACAGAATCGCAAACAGCGCCACCGCCGGCCATTCGATCCGCCCGCGCGCCGCCGTCCACCCCAGCAGTGGAGGCATGGCTCCCGGAAACGCCCCGATAAATGTCGCCAGCGTTGTGTATCGCTTCAGGGGCGTGTAGATGGCCACATACGTGAACGCCGTGATGAGCGTCAGCGTGCCCGTGACAAGGTTGGTCTCCCGCACCAGCCAGATCGAGCCCGCTGCGATGGCCGCCAGCCCGACTGCCACGCCGTGCGCCAGCCCAATCCGCCCCGTGACCATCGGTCGGCGAGATGTGCGGATCATCTTCGCGTCTGGCTTCCGCTCCAGACATTCATTCAGCGCGGCCGCCCCGGCCGAAACCAGCGCGATGCCGAACAGCGCCTCAATCAGACCCGGCTGCACGCTGCTGATTCCCGACTGCATCGACCCCAGATAGAACCCGGCCCACGCCGTCATCACTACCATGAGCGTGACTCGAACTTTAAAGAGTTCGCGATAATCGCCGATCCGCGATGCCGTCTCGCCCGCGTGCGAAGTCGACTGCGCCGACCTCTGGATCACCCGCTCAGGCCGCTCTCCCTTAAGCTGTTCCCCGTTACGCTGCTCAGTAGACGCGTCGGCCACGTCCGGTTTGGCAGCCAAAACCAGCGTCTCCTGTGCGAGCTGATGTGTGGGGTTCACATCTCGATCATAGCAATGCGGGACACTTTCAGCCGCGATCCTCACTTGATTTCGGTAAGTGATTTCGCCTCGGCAATGATCGGCTCCGGTTTCACGGCATATTCGCTCAGCAGCACCGCAACCAGCACAGCTGTGGGCACCGCAACCATCGCTCCCACAATGCCCGCCAGCGAAGCTCCCAGCAGCAGAGCCACAATGACCGCCAGGCCAACCAGGTCGACGCTTTGCCTCATAATCCGCGGCGTCAGGAACGAGGTCTCGATCTGCGCGTAGATCGCGTAGAAAATCAGCACACCCACGACGCGCCCCCACGAATCAAACGCCGCAACCATCACCACCAGCGTCATCGAAATGACCGCCCCGGCGATGGGGATGATATTAAACAGACCCATCATCACGCCCAGCGCATATGCGTACCGCACATGCAGAAACAGGAACACGATCATGCTCGTGAGGCCTAGAATCAGCATCAGCGATGCTTGTCCGAGCAGCCATTTGCCCATTCGCACTTCGGCGCGCGCAAGAGTGGTATCGAGACGCTGCCGCTTGTCTACCGGGAAGAACGAGAGGACCCAGTAGTATGCAATCTCCCCCTCGATCATGAAATAAACCGTCAGGATGATCCCCGTGATCACTTCGAAAATCTTGGTAGCCCACGACTTGATCGAAGACAGAAGATAGCTCGCCACATGGGACGCGAAGTCCTGGATCCTGGAGTTCAGCGATGCCAGATCAAGGTGCCTTGTCAGCGGCAGCTGGTGAAGCCGGGCGATCACCTGCGGCCCCCGCGTGGGAAGCTCAGCAACGAACTCCCGCAGGTCCCGGATAACCGGCGGCAGCGCAAACATGAAGAACAGGGTTGCACCGCCGGCCACCGCCAGAAAAAGGACGAAGATCGCCGAGCCCCGCCCCGGATGCCATTTGCCGATGTGCACCTTCATGATGCCCCGCATCACCGGCATCAGCACCACCGCAAACAGCGCGCTCACATAGATGATCTCCAGCACATCCCGCACGTGCCACGCCACATACAACACAAGGGCGACGCCGAACGCGAACAGGATGTTGCTGCGGACGGCCCGCTGCCTCCGCGACCGCGGGCTGGGCGGTTTGCTCTCTCGGGTCAGGAGCTCCCGCCTGACCACTGCCTTTGTTTGCAGATCGTCTATCGGCTGCAGATCGCTCATGGGTGGGTCGGGGTTTCCTTTCCCGAGTCGGACCGGCTGCCGTGAACCGACAGCGAATCTCCCATCGCCTCGAGAATCGCCTCCGCCACTGCTTCCGGCGTCAGGTCCGCTGTTCCCACCGTCAGATGTGCGCGCCGGTAGTGCGGAAGCCGCGCCGCCAGCCGCTTCGTAAGCCGTTCCCGGTCACGAAGCACGGGCCGCTCGGCCGCTGCCGGCTGCGCCAGGCAGCGCGCCACCATCACCTCCAGCGGAGCATCCAGGAAGACGACGCACGCCTCATCCAGCCTGCTAAGAGCCTCGCGTGTGCTCTCAAACTCGACGGCTCCGCCGCCAAGCGCAAGCACCACATTTTCCACGCGCGCGTGGTCGTGCACCGCTTCTGCCTCGAGCGCGCGAAAAGCATCCTCGCCCTGCTCGGCGAAGATTCGGGCGATGGTCATCCCCATGCGTGATTCGATGACGCAATCGGTATCGGCGAAATCCCAGCCGAGCCTCTGCGCCAGGATTCGTCCAATGGTGGATTTGCCGGCGCCCATGAAGCCCGTAAGTACAATCCGTCGAACCGTTCCGGGCAGCTTCGCTTGCGTCCTCATGCGCGACACGGCAATACCAGAAATGCCATGTACCGCATTATATGGACGCCGCGGCCCTAAACCCCTGTCGGTGGTACGGAAGGAAGGGGCGGCGGACCGTTCTTCGAAGACTCGTCGTTGCGTATCGCTGTACGGATGTTCTCCCACACGCTGGGGCTGGGATCGTGGATTGGCAGAAGCAGCTTCGCTTGCTGGGCGATATATTCAAGGTCGCGCACCAGAGCCGCGCAGTTTTCGCAGGTCTTCAGATGCTCATCGGCACTCAGGTCTGCCTTCGTCTCAAACAATTCAGGCAGTCGTTCTTGAAAATCTGCGCAGGTCATAATCGCTTTGTCGGTCGTCGTCTCGCCGGTTCTCCCCTTGTTCATACCGCGGTCGCTTTCCGCTGACCGTTGCGAAGCAGGTCACGCAGTTTCATCCGCGCCTTGTGAAGTTGAGATTTGCTGTTTCCTATCGAGCAGGAAAGCATCTCGGCGATTTCGTTATGTTCGTAGCCTTCCACGTCATGCAGCACGAAGATCAGGCGGTACCCGGGAGGAAGATCTTCGATGGCTCGTTCAAGTGTAACGCGGTCAATCGAGCCCGATAGCTGAAGATCGCGCTCTCCAAAGTCCCTCCGCGGCCCGTCGTCCTGCGCGGGCTCCAGTGCTTCTTCCAGCGAAATCTGCGGCACGCCCTTCTTGCGCAGGTGCATCAGCACAACATTTACCGCCAGCCGGTGCAGCCACGTCGAAAACGCCGAGTCTCCCCGGAACGTCCCGATCTTCCGATACAGTTGCAGGAACGCGTCCTGCGTGAGGTCCTCGGCGGCGGCAATATTGCCCAGCATTCGCAGGCACAGGGAGTAAACCCGCCTCTTGTGAAGCGCGTACAGCGTCTCGAACGCTCTTTCGTCTCCCGCCTGTGCCGCGGCGATCGCTTCTGCCTCGCCGAGGATCGGCGGATTGCGGCGCAGATGCTGGTGGTTGGCGGGCTTAGATTCCGTGGGACCAGCGCTCATCAAGTCGTCCTTTGCAGAATTGAAAGCTCCATGAGTTGGAGTTTCAGGAAAGCGTGGGGTCGAGGTTTGCGACGTGGCCATCATGCTCTTTCAAACAGAGGCTGGAAAACATCTATCATTTGAAGGCCCGACGTGGCGCAAGGGTTGCCCGAACCTGCCGCAGATCCTGTGTTTACGAGCCGATATAGCGAGCATACAGCGTTCGCGCCGCCCCCACATCCGTTGTTCCCTGAATAATTGCTCGTCCATCGGCGAAAACCGTCAGGGTGTGCTCTCCCCGCTCGAACCGTAGTAGCATGCTGTTCGACCGGACATTTCCGTGTGGCCTTAGCCGCGCTTCCAGTTCCTTGAAGTCAACCGGCCGCCCATGCTCGTGGATCTGCACCGAGTTCCGCCCGCACAGCGTGATGTGCGGCCGCCCCTCTCCGCGCAGATGCCGCAGATTCCGCTTTTCGCACACTTCGCACCCGGCCCTCGGCTTTGCCGCCGAAACTGCCGACCACTCGTTCACCCACAGATCGCACGAAAGCAGCGTTCGCCGCACCCGCTCCCGCGCACCGACTATAAGCTTCAACGCCTCCGTCACCGCAAGCGATGCCGCCAGGTTCACGGCCGAGTTCAGAATTCCGGCCGTATCGCATGTCTCCACCGTTCCCGTGGGCGGCTCGGGAAAGATGCACGCCAGGCAGGCCGTCTCCCCCGGAAGGATGTTCATCGTGGCTGCGTATGCCCCGACCGCCGCTGAATAGATCCACGCCTTGGCCTGCTCCACCGCGTAATCGTTCACCAGGTAGCGCGTCTCAAAGTTGTCCGTCGCATCCAGAACCAGTTCCGCACCCGCCAGCAACTCGTGGATATTGCCCGGCGTTAGATCCGCCACATGCGGCTCGACCGTCACCTCGCTGTTGAAGAGCGCGATTTTTCTCCTCGCGGCCTCGGCCTTGGGCAGACAATCACGTGCATCGGCTTCATCGAACAGCACTTGGCGTTGCAGATTGCTCTCTTCAACAAAATCGCGGTCGATCAGCGTCAGCTTTCCGACTCCTGCACGCGCCACTAGACTTGCCGCCGCTGCTCCCGTCGCGCCGCAGCCCACAATGGCCACGTGTGCCGCGCGAAGCTTTTCCTGCCCTGCCTCGCCAATGCCCGCAAAGAGCACCTGCCTTGAGTACCGCTCGGAAGAAAATCGACCCTGCCGGGTTTCTGACACCGTCGCCATGAGTTGCATCTGTCTTTAGTATAGAAGTCGGCGTCAGGATGGCTTGGCCCGCAGGCGCGACGCTTTGCTCCCACAGAATGGCCGCAACGTGGTTGATTGCTGGTACAAGGGAGGGGAGCGCATTGTGACGTTTCCGATCTCAGGGCGAATTCGAGGGCATTTGGCTTTTTCGCTTATGCGGAGCCGCCGGATATGGGGACATAGGTGCGGTGCGCGGCTCTCCGGGGCCGCCTTGTGGCTCGCCCTGTGCGCGTGCTTGCCTGCGCGAACTCAGCAGGTGCCGCCCCAGCAGCTCAACCCGCCCGTTGCCGCACCGCCCGCGGGCTCCCTGCCTCAGTCCGCAACCGACAGCCTGCGCTCCTGGGAAGGCCTTCATGTAACGGCTGTCAACTTCGAGGGTGTGGATCGCCTTCGCCTCGAGCCGCTCCCCGCCGAGCTGCCGCTCCAGCCCGGAAAACCCCTCAACTCCGACGAGGTCCGCCAGAGTCTCCGCAGCCTCTTTGCCACTGGTCTCTACAAGGGCATTGAAGTTGAGGGAATTCGCAACGGCGACCGGGTGACCATCATCTTCAAGGGCACGCCGACTCTCTTCCTCGGACGCGTCACCGTCGAGGGCGTCAAGAGCGACCGCTTCACCGGCCAGCTTGTTCACGCGACCCGCCTTAGTCCCGGCACGCAATTGACCGATGCAAAAATGGCTCAGGCTAACAACAGTCTCATCGAACTGCTTCAGGACAACGGCTATTACCTCGGCAGCATCACCAGCGCTACAACCGTCGACGCCACGGATAGCCAGGCAAATATACATTTTCACGTCATCACCGGTGCCCAGGCCCGCGTTGGCAACGTCAAGGTGGAGGGCGATCCCGGCATGTCCGTGGAAACCTTCCGCAAGAAGGGCAAATTAAAGCACGGATCGAAGGTGAATCACGACACCGTGAGCCGCGCGCTCTCCGGTTTGCGGAAAACCTATCAGAAGCAGCAGCGCCTTGAAGCCAACGTCGCGCTCGAGTCGACAAACTTCGAGAAGGAAACCGGCCTGCTCGACTATGGATTCCAGGCCAACCAGGGGCCCGTGGTAAACATTCGGGTCAACGGCGTCAAACTGAGCAAGGGCAAGGTGAAGACGCTTGTGCCTGTCTACCAGGAAGGCGCCGACGACGAGGACCTGCTCAATGAGGGCGACCGCCGCATACGCGACTACTACCAGCGCGATGGATATTTCGACGTGAAGGTCACTCATCACAAGACCGTAAGTCCGGCCCTCACCTTGATTGAATACACGGTCAACCTCGGCGAGCGCCAAAAGGTCGAATCCGTCAAACTGACCGGCAACAAGTACTTCGGGCACGACATCCTGCAGCCCCGTCTTGGCGTGGTGCGGGCCAATCTCTTCCAGCGCCATGGAAGCTATAGCCAGGCTCTGGTCCAGGCCGACGTCAACAACATCAGTGCCCTCTACAAGAGCAACGGCTTCAGCGACGTGAAAGTCACGCCTGTGGTAAAGGACCTCGCCCCCAAAGCTTCGAGCAAGGACCCAGGCCTCTACGTCACCTACGAGATCGATGAAGGCCCGCAGGAGAAGATAGGACGCTACGAGATTGTGGGAAACAAGCAGGTTCACTCTGACAATCTGAAGTCCATGCTGAATCTTCAAACGGGTCAGCCCTACTCCGCCGCCGCCATCCTCGGCGATCGCGACTCCATGCTCGCCTACTATTTCAAAAACGGATTCAGCAAGGCGTCGATCGACATCGACCAGAAGACCGAGCAAGCCAATCCGCAAATCACTGACATCACCTTCAACATCAGCGAAGGAAATCAGACCTTTGTAGACCGCGTGCTCGTCTCCGGCCTGCACTACACGCGTCAGTCCACCGTAGAACCGCACATCCTTCTCCATCCCGGTGATCCGCTCGACCAGTCCGCGCTCTTCGAGATGCAGCGCCAGATGTACGACCTCACGCTCTTCAATGAAGTCAATGCCGCCGTCCAGAACCCTTCCGGCGACCAGGAGCGCAAGAATGTCCTCCTGCAATTCACAGAAGCCAAGCGGTGGGACGTCGGCTATGGCTTCGGCTTTCAGATCCAGACCGGCAATCCCCAAACTAACTGCCCGAATACCGTAACTCCAGGCCAGAACGGTTGCGGCTCCAACAGCCAGACCGGAGCAAGCGCGCTGGTGCAGTTCGACGTGTCGCGCACCAATCTCCGCGGCACCAACAAGTCCATCACCCTGCGCACCAGCTATGGCTCGCTCGAGCAGTCGGAGACGGTGATCTACACGAGTCCGCACATCTTCAACAACCCCAAGTGGGATTTTTCGCTTAGCGGCGGCTACACTAACGCGCAGAACATCACGACATTCGCCTCCTCACGCCTTGAGGGGAACGTTCGATTCACGCAGCGGCTTTCGCTCCCGAACACCCTCATCTATCAGTTCACTTATCGCCGTGTCGTCGTCGACCCGAACAGCGTGCAGGTGCCACCGGATCAGATTCCGCTCGTATCTCAGCCGGTGCGTGTCGGCGGCCCCGGCTTCACCTGGATCCGCGATACCCGCCGTCCCACCCCGCTCGATGCGCACTACGGCACCTTCACCAGCACCGTAGAATTCTTCACTGACAACATCTTTGGGGCTGAGGCGAACTTCAACCGTCTTGACCTCACAAACGCCAGCTACTACAGCATCGGCAAAAAAGGTTTCGTCCTGGCTCGCCAGACACGATTCGGTTACCAGCGCTCCTTCGGCGAGGGCCAGTATCGCTATATTCCGCTGCCGGAGCGCCTCTACGCCGGCGGCGCACAGTCCCTGCGCGGATTCGGCCTCAACTCCGCTGGCCCGCGCGATTCGCTCACTGGATTCCCCATCGGCGGAGCCGGAGCTTTCGTCAACAATACTGAATTCCGCTTCCCGAATCCCACACTGCCCTACTTTGGGAATGCGCTCGGCTTCGTCCTCTTTCACGACACCGGCAACGTCTTCAACAACTCCTCCGACATTTGGCCCAGCCTCACTCGCACCAAGCAGCCCCATAGCTGGACCTGCAAAATCCTCAATGAGGAACTCCAGTCCCAGGTGACGCGTCACTCCAGCACCAATCCTTATGGGCTTTGCGACTTCAACAATTTCTCCCATGCCGTCGGACTCGGGCTGCGCTACCATACCCCCATCGGTCCGGTACGTTTCGACTTCAGCTATAACCTGAATCCACCGATCTACCCGGTGATCATCACCTATGGGACGCTCTCGAACGGCCAGCCCATTCCCCCGCACGTCGGTCAGGCTGGACGCTTCAACTTCTTCTTCAGCATCGGGCAGGCATTTTGATGAAACCAGGTCCAATCATCGCGGTGTTCATGGCGGCCATCCTCTTCGGCGTGCCCGCACTGCGTGCGCAGACTGCCCAGGCCGCCGCTGCGGTGACTCCGACAACTGCGCCCCCTCCACCTGGCGGCAAGCCCGTCGTGCTCGACCGCGTGGTCGGTGTCATCAATGGTGATGTGATTCTACAAAGCGACGTAGACGAGGAAATTCGTTTCGCCAGGATCGAGCCCTTCGCGATTGCGCGTGATCTCGACACCCCCAAAGGTGCCTCGCGCCGGCTGGCTAACCGCACGCTCATCCTGCAGCAGATGAGAGCGCAGAACCAGTTCGGGATCAACGTCTCTGACGAAGACGTGCAGAAGGCCATCATGGACATGCGCCAGCATCTCCCCGAGTGCCGTAAGTACAACTGCCCCACGGAGGAGGGATGGAAAGCTTTTCTCGGCGCGCACGGCCTGACCGAAAAACAAGTCTTCACCCACTGGAAACAGCGTCTTGAGATCCTCAAGTTCATCGATCTACGCTTCCGCAGCGGCATCCGCATCTCGAACCAGGAGATCGACGACTACTACCGGAAATCCATCGTTCCCGTCTATCAGCGTCAGAACCAGAAGCCGCCGCCTCTCGATCAGATCTCGCAGCGCATCCAGGAAGTTCTCCTCCAACAGCACGTCAACGGCCTGCTCCAGGACTGGCTCAAGACACTGCGCCAGGAAGGCAGCGTACAGATCCTCGATCCCGCGTACGGCGAGAGCTCTGGACAGACGGAGGATGAAGATTGAGCACCGCGCGTGAACCCGTTCCCCCGGCAACTGGCCAGCGCGGCTTTGTCCGGCGTCACTGGTGGAAGGCCGCTCTTGCCATCCTCGCCCTGTTGGCCATCGCCATCGGAGGCCTAGTCTGGTACGCCGGAACGCCGCAGCTCGAAAGGCGCGTCCGCCAGGAAGTCGTCTATGTTCTCGAAAGCGCCACCGGTGGCCGCGTCGAACTCGGATCCTTCCGCTGGCGCTTGCTTCACCTCGAGTTCGAAGCCGATAACCTCACCATCCATGGCCTCGAGGCCCCCGGCGAAGCACCGTATGCCCATGCCCAGCGCATCTTCGTGCGCGTGAAAATCATCTCCCTCTTCCGCCCCTCCATCTTCAGTCCCAGGATCGGGCTCAACTACCTCGAGCTGGACCGTCCCGCCATCCACCTGATCGTCTATCCCGACGGCTCGACCAATCAGCCTCACCCTCGGGTCCCCTCCAAAAATAACGAGCCCATCACCAACACCATCTTCGACCTCCAGGTAAACCGCGCCATCCTGAACGACGGCACCGCAGTCATCAACCAGCGGTCCATCCCCTTTAATCTCGCAGCCAACAATCTTGGCGTCACCATCACCTATGTCCCGGCCGCTTCCAATCATCCTGAGAGATACGACGGAGCGATCCACATCGAAGACCTGAGCGCGCAGAGCGGGGTCGCCTCACCCGTTCACTCCGAACTCGACCTGCAGGCGCAGCTCCAGCGCAACAGCGTGGATGTCCCGTCCTTCCGCCTCATCACTGGCCCATCGAGGCTCGAAGGCAGCGCATCCCTCCAGAGCTTTACTGACCCGCACTGGAAGGCCGACATCACCGGCACCGTCGACGCACGCATGGTTGTCGCCCTCGCCCCCATCCCCGGCGTTGAGAGGGGCATCGTCCAGCTCAAACTCGCGGGGCAGGGGACCACGAGCGCCTTCGCCTTCGATGGCCAGTCCACCGTCACAGGCGCCACCTATCACAGCGGAACTGTCCACGTCGAAGGCTTCAGCGCGAAGACCGCGATTCATCTCACTCAGGACGAGGTCACGCTGCCCAATGCTCATGCCCGGCTCGCCGATGGAGGCACAGTCGAGGGCAGCCTCCGCATCCTGAACTGGGCCAGTAGCGCCCCTGCTCCTCCCGAAAAGGCGCCCGCTCCCGAAAAGACCATTCGCCGCAGGAAGGCAGCTGGCAACGCCACACCATCCGCTCCGCAGCAGCAGGGAACTATCCGTGCCCGCATCAGCGGCATGACCATTGCTTCGATCCTGTCCGTCGTCGCTGCGCCGGAAGACCGCAATCTCGGTTTCTCCTCCAACGTCAGCGGCCCTGTGAATCTCGACTGGACCGGCAGCAGCGCCAGCTTCGTCATGGATGCAAAGCTGGCCCTCGTCGCGCCTGCCACGCCGCCCGACGGAGAGGTCCCGCTTAACGGAACCATTGACGGCCAGTACATCAATCCCACCGGTACGGTGAACATCCGCAACTTCACAGCCAACACTCCTGCCACGCAGATTCAGGTCAGCGGGGTGCTCGGCGCATACCCGCTCAGCCGCGCTTCGAAGATCGACGTCAACCTCACCACCACCAACCTCGCCGAATTCGACCGCACCCTCACCACGGTCGGTCTATCTTCCAACGGCAAGACCGGCGTGAAAGCCATTCCCGTCGCCCTCCATGGCCAGGCCGCATTTCATGGAACCATCACGCGTAGCATCCTCTCGCCCGACGTCATCGGCCATCTCAGTGCAACCAACTTCGACCTCATTTACAGCTCCGCCCCTGCCCAGGTTCCCCATCCGTCAGTCCCCGCGCAGCCTCAAGTTCACGCAGTCGCACATGGCCCCGCGCCTGCGCCACCCGCTGTCGAGCACACCCTCCACTGGGACTCCCTCGAAGCCGACGCCGAATACGCGCCCGAGCTCATCGCCGTCCGCCAGGCTGTACTCGCCCACGGCCCCGCCAAAATACAAGCCTCCGGAGAACTCCACGCCCACCAGCTTCCACATCGCGGCCTCGCATTTGATGAGAACTCCGCCCTCCGCCTCGACGCCACCATCCACAACGCCGCCGTCGGAGACATCCTCCAAGCCGCCGGCGAATCGCTGCCCATCACCGGCACCCTGAATCTCGACATGCACGTGGGCGGTCAGGTGAACAACCTTAGCGGGAGCGGTCATGTCGCCCTCCAGAGCGGCGATGCCTGGGGAGAGCCTTACCGCAGCCTTGTCTCCGACGTGCGCTTCGCGGGCCGCGAAATCGATGCGTCGAATCTGGTCCTCCTGCTCGACGCCGGCAGAGTGCAGGGAAGCGGGGCTTACAACCTGACCTCTGGCGCGATGCGTTTTTCAGCCCAGACTACAGGCATCGAACTTGCTCACATCGAGTACCTGAAAAGCACAAAGTACCCTATCAAGGGAACGGTCGCCTTCGAAGCGCGCGGCACAGGGACGCTGCAGGACCCTCAGTTGCAGGCGAGTCTTCACCTCACGCGGTTCAGTCTGGCCGACGCTACTACCGGATACATCGACGCGACCGCGCAAACGCAGTCCGGCAGGCTCATCATCGCCATGAACGGCAAAATGACCAACGCTTCCTTCCAGGGGCAGGGCCAGATTCAGCTGAGCGGCGATTACACAGCGAATGGCCACGTGACTCTGTTGAATCTCGACGTTGATCCCCTCCTGCAGACCTTCAACGTACGCGGCATAAGAGCCCACTCGTCCATTGCCGGCGTGCTCAATATTTCCGGGCCGCTGAAGCGGCCGCGCGAACTGGGCGGCGATGCACTGATCGAGCAGTTTTCGATCTCGCTGGCCGGCGTTCCTCTCCACACAGAAGGCCCTTTGCACGCCACCCTCGCCAACGGGCGCCTCCACCTCGACCCCTTCCACGTCCTCGGTGACGATACCGACCTCCGCGCGCAGGGCTCCCTCGGCATCCTTGACGGCTCCGGCAGCCTCGACCTTCACGGCAACGGTGCCATCAACATGAAAATCGCCCAGACCTTCGACAGCGACATCACTTCGTCGGGTCACGTCGATTTCAATGTCGATGCTTCCGGCACCTTCACCGCTCCCAGCCTTACCGGACAGGTCAGGTTCACCAACGTCAACATGGCTCTTGAGGATTTTCCCAACGGCCTGAGCCAGATGAATGGCACCCTTCAGTTCGATCAGGACCGTCTCGACGTGAAATCCCTCACCGCGGTCACCGGAGGAGGTAAGCTGCAGCTGGGTGGCTTTATCACCTTCCAGCAGGGCCTTTACGCAGATCTCAATGCCACCGGTAAGGATGTCCGCGTCCGCTATCCCCAGGGCGTAAGTTCCATGGCAGATGCGAAGCTTCGCCTGCAGGGAACGCAGGCGTCCATGTTGCTTAGCGGAACCGTCACCATTACCCGCTTTGCCATCGGCAGCGATATCGACCTCAGCTCCCTTAGTTCCGCCAATACATCCGTCGCTCTCCCGCCCGATCCCAACGCCCCGTCCAACCGCCTCCGGTTCGACATCCATATCGTTTCCGCCCCCCAGCTGGACTTCCAGAACTCCTTCGCCAAGCTGGCTGGCGACGTCGATCTGCGTGTGCGCGGCACCCTGGCCCAGCCCTCTCTACTGGGACACATCGCGATCACTGAAGGCAGCGCTACATTCGCCGGGACCAAATACGAGCTGCAGCGCGGCGACATTTATTTCAACAATCCCCTTCGCATCGAGCCGCTCATCGACCTCACCGCCACCGCCCGCGTCGAGGACTACGACATCACCATCGGCCTGAATGGTACCTCCTCCAAGCTCAACCCCACCTTCCGCTCCGAGCCGCCGCTTTCGCAGCAGGACATCTTTTCGCTGCTCTCCGTGGGACGCACCCAGGAAGAGCAGCAGATCTACTCCTTGCAGCAGCAACAGGCCGGCGTCAACACCGCCGCCGACGCCCTGCTTGGCGGCGCGCTCAACGCCACGTTGAGCAGCCGCATGCAAAAGCTCTTCGGAGGCGGCAGCGTTAAAATCGATCCCACCTATGTCAGCGGCGTCGACAACTCTACCGCTCGCGTTACAGTCGAGCAGCACGTTGCCCCGAACGCCACTCTCACCTACGCGACGAACGTCAATTCCACCGCTCAGCAATTCATCGAGGGCCAGTACAGCTTCACCCCGACCATATCGGTGATTGCTGTACGCGACGAAGCCGGAGTTTTCAGCCTCATCTTCAAAATCCGGCGGCGTTACAAATAGCGAAGTTGCAAAATAGCGACAAATGGACGTTGGCGGGGTCTAACGAATCAAATAAGATGGCATCCTGCAACGGTTTGCCTGCATCCGTCGCACACGAAGATTAGCGCAGCCCCCATGCCCACCCCGGTTAAGGCGGGGCCAGCGTCGCCATCAGGGAGGACTCAACGTGAGAAGGATAATTCGCAGTCTCGTTCCCATCGTCGTGGGATTTTTGCTGATCGGTGGATCTGCCGCGCTCTCGACGCATTCCATCGCCGTGGCCCAGGCGTCCGAGGACAACAACCTTCGCGCCGAAATCATGAACAAGGCGCTCAATAAATCGCAGCTCAAAAACGTTCAGGTTTCAGTTACAAATGGCATCGCCCATCTCACCGGCACGGTGGATACCTTCTACTGGAAACAAGAGGCCGACAAGCGCGTCCATCGCACCAAGGGCGTCAAAGGGGTGGACAACGAGATCGAAGTCGCCGGCCCCGAGATCTCCGATCAGCAGTTGCAGGACAAGCTCGTGAAGGCCATCGCTTACGACCGTGTCGGCTACGGAACCACTCCATTTAATGCCATCAGCGTCAATGTCCAGAATGGCGCCGTCACCCTCGGCGGCACCGCGTACGGCCCCGTCGATGCCGATTCCGCTGTTGCCGTCGCCGAGAACATGAAGGGCGTCAAGGACGTCATCAACAACATCTCTGTCGATCCCGTCTCTCCCATGGACGACCGCATCCGCCGCGCCGTCTATCGCGCCGTCTATGGATTCCCCTCGATGAACAAATACGCCATCGACCCGGCGCAGCCTATCCGCATCTCCGTGCAGAACGGCAACGTCACCCTCTACGGAGTTGTCATCAACCAGGGCGACAAGGACGCCGCCGGCATCCGCGCCAACACTGTCCCCGGCGTTTTCAAAGTAACCAACGATCTCCAGGTCGCAAGCCAGGCCGAGAGGCAGTAGCAGTCACCGCAGTAGCACTCACCATTGACACACCCCACTCAAGCCTGGTGTCGGCCTGAGTGGGCGAGAGACCAAGGAAATGCCCCAAAAAGATCAAGGGCAGCGAGAATACTCCCAATGCTGCCCCAGTTGGCTCCGAGTATGAATGACTTACGTAGTTATGATATGAGCAATCTTCCCATTATCTCGTTGCGCCCGTCGTTGCTCGGGAGCAACTAACCCAAGCAATTCCGGCTTCCGCAGCACCACCCTCCCACGCCGCTTCGCCACCACTCCTGAGCGCTGCCACTCCCGCATCAGCCGGCTCACCGTGAACGGAGTCACGTTGGCCCCGGCCGCGAGGTCCTCGTTCGTCACCTTCAGCTCCACCCCGTCTGCCACCATCGTCCCGATCCCCATAGCCAGGCCCACCAGCAGATTGGCCAATCGTCCGCGCGCATCGTCACTGCTCAGTGACACCTGCGCAGAGATCAGCCATGCTGCGCTCTCCGTTACCGCGATCGAAAGCACATTGTCCAGCACCCGCGGATAACGCGCCGCGATCGCCCGCATCGTCTCCCGCGTCCACACCAGCACACAGCTATCCAACAGCAGTTCTGTACTCGCCAGATAGTGAAAAGGATCGAAAAGGAGGGCTGCCCCGCCGAAAATCTGCCCCGCGGTCAGCCAGTACAGCAGAATCTTCTGCCCATGATGCGCTGTCACAAAATGCCTACCCCGGCCGTTCGCAAGCAAATACAACCGCTCCGCTGCATCTCCCTGGTGCGCCACTACCGATCCCGCCGGAAAATGCCGGTGCCTCGCCGCCGCCAGAATCGACCGGACCTCCTCCTCCGCGAGCCCTGCAAAAATCCGTGGCGTCAATCTCTCCGGCAGACTCTCCACTCGTCCCCCGCCCGAAACCGTGCTCCCGCATTTCACGTTGCACTCCTTTCAGCAGACACCAACGCTCTTTCCCTGAGAGAAATACTTCATCAATCACGAGCATCGCTTTCTTTGCTAGCATTTCCTGCTATGCCGAAAGCGACCGTCAGGCCATCGCGTACGCCCTCCCAACCTTCCGCCTCCGCCAAAACCTCCTCGATCTCCAGCCATACCGCCATCATCAGGAAGGCCGGCGAACTGGCCAAACAGTGCCGCATCACCCACGGCGCAAAGTTCAGGCTCAAAGACCACGACCCCGCAGACACCATGGGTTTCAAATCCGAGGATGAGCCACGCGCAAAACAGGCCCTCGAGGCAGGCGTGCAGACCCTCTCCAAGCTGCAGGACATGCTTTACGCCCAGGACAAATGGGCCGCCCTCCTTATCTTTCAGGGCATGGACACAGCCGGCAAAGACGGCGTCGTCAAACACGTCATGTCTGGAGTCAATCCCACCGGCTGCCAGGTCTTCTCTTTCAAGGAGCCATCCTCCGACGACCTCGACCACGACTATCTCTGGCGCTGCATCAAATGCCTGCCCAACCGCGGACACATCGGCATCTTCAACCGCAGCTATTACGAGGAGGTCCTCGTAGTCCGCGTGCACCGCACCTTACTCGACAAAGAAAATATCCCGCCCTCGCTGGTAACAAGACATATCTGGAAGGAGCGCCTGGAAGATATCCATAACTTCGAGCGCTATCTTCACCGCAATGGCATCATAACTGGCAAGTTCTTTCTGAATCTATCCAAAAAGGAGCAGAAGCAGCGCCTTCTCGAGCGCGCCGACGATCCCGACAAGAACTGGAAGTTCTCCACCTCCGATATCGCGGAGCGCGAATACTGGGACGACTACCAGGACGCTTTCGAGGACATGATCCGCCACACCGCAACCAAAGAGAATCCCTGGTATGTCATCCCCGCCGACCACAAATGGTTCGCCCGGATCCTCGTTTCCGCCGCCGTCATACACACCCTCGACCGCCTCAATCTCTCCTATCCCCACGTCGACAAGGCCAAACTCGCCGAGATCCAAAAAGCAAAGGAAACCCTGCTCGCCGAGCCATAAGCGCAATCAAGGCCGCCGCACCACTTCCTTGTGCGCTGGGGCCTAAAAGAAGTGATGGCCTGACAGCTCCGCTAGTTTTTCTTCCTGAACAAACTCATCGAACCGGCACGAAAAGGGACACGGCGTCGGTAGGAAGCCCGAGACCAAGGCGGAACTCGCAGCCGTGAATCCCTGCACCGTGTAAAAAACTCTCGCCGTTCTGACATATCCGGTAAAGGGCGTTAATCCATCTGGAGGCACGAAGGTTCACGACGTTCGGGTGTCAGCGCGTCTGTGCGATTTCCGCTGAATCCCTCAGATTGACCTTTGCACTTGTGACTACGCTCCCATCTTTGAAGGGACCCGTCGTACGTTGAAACGACAGTTCGTTGGCCGCAATTCCGACATTTGCCTTCAAGGAGCGTGCGGTCAGCCACTCGCGTTAACTCGTAACTGAAGGCTCGCTTCGCGAATGATGTCATCGGAAATGTGTTCTAGCAATTCTTGCGCCAAGGCATCTCCACCCTTCTTGTTCACGAACCCGGCGGGGTAGGGAAGGCAATCCCCTAAACCTCTCATCCCAAGCGCAGCGCGCTGTCGAAAGACCTGCTTTTCGCCTGCTCGTGCGGCTCTAGTCACGAAAGCCGCGGCACAACCCGGTCCAGGTTGTGTTCAACGGCCTTTTCGGAAAAATGCAGCGCCTCAGCGGATTCCGACGGGCTCAGCGTCACCCGAATGCACTTGGAGACAGGTTGATTGCTCTTGGCGGCAACGCTGCCGATCGGAACCAGCACATTGGTCTCCGGATAGTACGTTGCAGCGCTCCGCCGGGCAATCGCATAGGGAACGATGGCAAAGCGGGGTGCCTTGCGGACTTCCCCTTCAAAGTGGCTGTAGATGTCCACGACCTGACCGGCCCGCAGACCCCTCTCCTTCATATCCGCCGGATTCAGAAAGATCACCCGGCGCCCTTGGAATACGCCCCGATAGCGGTCGTCGAGTCCATAGATGGTCGAGTTGTACTGATCGTGGCTGCGTACGGTCGTTAAGAGAAATTCATCAGGCTGCAGATCGTGCTTCGGAATCGGGCAAACCGTCATCTTCGCCTTACCCGAACTCGTTTTGAAGATGCGATGCTTCGCCGCATTCGGCAGATAGAAGAACCCTTCCTTGGCGAGCCGCTCGTTGAAGTTCTCGAATCCCGGAATCACACGCGAAATCGCATCTCTAATCAGGTTGTAGTCCGCTGCAAATTCCAGCCAGTTCGTGGTCGTCCGCGATCCCAGCGTCACATGAGCTAGGTTGCATAGGATCGCCACATCGCTCATCAGATCAGGAGAAGCAGGCGGAAAGAATCCCTTCGACGGATTGATGATTCCCATCGAGTCTTCCGCCGTCACGAACTGCCTGCCCGACGCCTGCATGTCTTCTTCGCTCCGCCCCAGGCACGGCAGAATCAGCGCCCGCTCGCCCGTGATCAGGTGCGACCGGTTCAGCTTGGTCGACACGTGCGCGGTGAGCTTGCACTTCCGCATCGCATGCGCGGTGTACACCGTGTCCGGCGTGTTCGAGAGGAAGTTGCCGCTGATCGCAAAGAATACCTTGACGTTCCCATTGAACATCGCATGCAGAGTCTCAACCGCGTCGAATCCCCACTTCTTCGGAGGATCAAAGTTGAACTCCTTCGCCAGCGCATCCAGGAAACCCTTCGGCGGACGCTCCCAGATACCCATCGTGCGGTCGCCCTGCACATTCGAGTGCCCGCGGATACACACCGTCCCCGCGCCCGGCTTCCCGATATTCCCGCCCACTAGCAGCAGGTTCACGATCATCGAGACGTTGTCCACGCCGTTGCGCTGCTGCGTTACGCCCAGGCACCATGCGCAGATTGTCTTCTTTGAATTGGCGTACATCTCGGCAGCGGCGTTCAGCTCCGCGCGCGATAGCCCGCTCTCCTCGATGATCTCTTCCCAGTTCGCCGACTCTACGTCGGCTCGCAGAGCCTCAAAACCCTCCGAGTAGGTCTGAATAAATTCGTGGTCGATCCCCGATGCACGCCCCGCCCGCTCTCGCTCAAAAAGCTCTTTCAGGATGCCCTTGATCGCCGCCACATCTCCATTCACGCGCACCGGCAAATACAGATCCGCAAGTGCCTGCCCGTGGCCCAGCAGCGCAACCGGCAGCTCCAGCGGGTTCCGATAATCCTGCGGATTCGGATTCGTCACGTGCATCAGGCTCACTTCCGGCAGGGGATTGACCGCGATAATCTTCGCGCCTTGATCTTTTGCTTTTTGCAGCGACGTCAGCATCCGCGGATGGTTCGTGCCTGGATTATTCCCAAAGATAAAGATCAGCTCCGAACTCTCCATGTCCTCCAGCGTCGCCGCGCCCTTGCCCACGCCGAGCGTCTGCGTCAGCGCCACACCCGACGACTCATGGCACATATTCGAGCAATCCGGAAGATTGTTCGTCCCCAGCTGGCGCGCAAAGAGCTGCAGAAGAAACGCCGGCTCATTCGTCGTCTTGCCCGAGGTGTAAAAGCTCGCCTGGTCGGGAGAATCGAGACCGTTCAGATCCTCCGCGATCATCGCAAACGCGTCTGCCCACGAAATCGGCTCGTAGTGGGTCGCGTCTTTGCGCCTCACCATCGGACTCGTCAGCCGCCCCTGCGAGTTCAGCCAGTAATCCGACTTCGCCGTCAGCTCCTCAATCGAATACTTCGCAAAGAACTCCGGCCCAACCCGCTTCCTCGTCGACTCGTCCGATACCGCCTTCGCGCCGTTCTCGCAAAACTCAAAGACCTTCCGGTGCTTGTCAGGACTCGGCCACGCGCAGCTCTGGCAATCAAACCCGGTGACATGGTTGATCTTCGTGAAGGCTTCTGGAGCCCGCAGCACGCCCATATCGCCAATGCCGTAGAGCATCGTGTTATAGATCGCGGGAATCCCCGCCGCCTCCTCCGACGCCGATCCCACCCTCAGATCACCGAAATCCGTCGGATTCTGCGCCTGCAGCGAAACCGCGTCGTTCGGATCCAGGCACTTGTCCGAGCCATCCGGGCACGGCGCATCGTACACATCTTCCTTGCAGCGATAATGCCCGTCGTTGCACCCCTCATCGCCCTGAATTACGTTTGTGCGGTCTAGAGTTTCCACGGTCCTGGCTCCTCTCCAATACGACCATTGATCTACGACCATTGATCGGATCACGACTGCCACCGATTCGCCATTTTTGCAGGGTACGATCCATGGGCGCAATTCAATCAACATGGAATCCACTTGCCTGCGTGATGGGTGAAGTAGCGAAGGGCGGGGATAGACGCGCGCCGGAGGGCTTCGGCAGACCGATAATTTGGTATAGTTTAGATAGCGCTTTTGTCGAATTTTTGTGACGAGGCCGTCACCGTAGTTATCATGGGTGCTCGATGAATGTGGATGGCACCCCAACCGACAGAAAACACTCCTTTAGTAGTTTGAAGGCCGGAACCATCCAGCACAACAGCTAGAGCAGATCCCTGGG
>JAFAKX010000069.1 GCA_019234945.1 Silvibacterium sp. | reverse complement strand
CGTCACCCAGCAGGACACGGACAAGTTCACTACGCAGCAGGCCGCCACGACCACACAAGTCAAATCCGCTCAGGCCAACGTCGACCGCCTCGAGCAGCTTGTCGGATTCGAGAGCATCTACGCCCCATTCGACGGCACCGTCACAGTTCGCAACGTCGATATCGGAACCCTCATCGACATCGGCACGGCGCGCGAACTCTTCCATCTCGCCGACGAACACATCCTGCGCGTCTACGTGAACGTGCCGCAGCCCTATTCGCTCGCCTGCGTCCCCGGAGTTCCCGCCACCCTTACACTGGCAGAGTTTCCCGGCCGCAGCTTCGAAGGCAAAATCGTTCGCACTGCGAAAGCCATCGACCTCACCTCCCGCACGCTGCTCGTCGAAGTCGATGTGCCCAACCCCAAAGGCGAACTCTACCCCGGCGCCTACGCCCAGGTTCACCTCAAGCTGAAGAACGAGCAGCCCACGCTCATCATTCCCGTCGTAGCACTCATGTTCCGTTCCGAAGGCCTCCGCGTCGGCATCATCCAGGGAGATAAAGCCAAACTCGTCCCCATCACCATCGGGCGCGACGACGGCAAAGCGGTCGAAGTGGTCAGCGGACTCAAGCCCTCCGACCAGGTCATCATCAGCCCTCCCGATTCCCTGATCGATGGCGAAACCGTGCGCATCGTCCGGCAGCAGAACACTGGCCAACCGGGCCAGCCCGCCGCGCCGGCCTCGCAGCAGGGAGGAAAGTAACGGATGCGCCGGCGCCATTCAAAAGCACTGATCCCGGCCCTATGCCTGGCGATTGCCGGCTGCACCGTCGGGCCCAACTATCAACGGCCCTCGGTACCGCCTGCGCCCGCCGCTTATAAGGAACTGCCGCCGCCCAATCCTCCCAACGGGACATGGAAGACGGCGCAGCCCAGCGACGCTCTTCTGAAAGGCAAGTGGTGGGAGATCTACAACGATCCCCAGCTCAGCGACCTCGAGGAGAAGCTCACCGTTTCTAACCAGAATCTCAAGGCCGCTACCGAGCAGTATTTCCAGGCGCGCGAGCAGGTCCGCGTCGCCCGCTCCTATTACTATCCGACACTCTCCGTCGGACCCTCGATCTCCCGTCAACACACCTCCGCCAATCAGGTGGGCGCAATTCGCGGCGAAACCTATAACGCCTTTTCTCTCACTGGCCAGGTCCTATGGGAACCCGACCTCTGGGGCCAGATCCGCCGCACGGTCGAGCAGACTCGCGCCAACGCCCAGGCCAGCGCGGCCGACCTCGCGAATATCGAGCTGAGCCTACGCTCGGAACTCGCCGTCGACTACTTCGAGATGCGCGGCCTTGACACTCAGAAGCAGCTCCTCGACAACACCGTCGCCTCCGACGCCGACTACCTCCAGCTCACCGAGCGCCGCTTCAAGGGCGGCGTCGCCACTGAAGTCGAGGTCGCGGAGGCTCAGACCCAGCTCGAAAACGTCCGCGCGCAGGACATCGATGTGGGCGTCGCGCGCGCTCAGTTCGAACACGCCATCGCCACGCTCATCGGAGTGACCGCCTCCTCGTTCTCGCTGCCGCCAATGCCGCTCACTCTGGCCCTCCCGCCGATACCAGCCGGAGTACCCTCGCAACTGCTTGAGCGCCGCCCCGACATCGCTGGCGCCGAGCGGCGCACCGATGCCGCCAATGCACAGATCGGCATCGCCATCTCGGCCTATTATCCCAACGTCACCCTGAGCGGCACGGGTGGATTCGCAAGCTCACATGCCGGCACCTGGATCCAGGGGCCTAGCGCCCTCTGGTCGCTCGGTGGCTCCGCGATCGAGCTACTCTTCGACGCTGGCCGCCGCCACGCCCTCACCGACCAGGCCCGCGAAGGCTACGAAGCGCAGACCGCGCTTTATCGCCAGAGCGTTCTCAATGCATTTCAGGAGGTCGAGGACAACCTCGCCGCGCTCCGCATCCTCAACGACGAAGCCGCCACGCAGAACGCCGCCGTCAACGCCGCTATCCGCTCGCTCAACCTCAGCACCAGCCGCTACAAGGGTGGAGTCACCACGTACCTCGAAGTCCTCATCGCGCAAACCACCCAGCTCACAAACCAGCGCACCCAGGCTGACATCACAACACGCCAGTTCGCCGCCAGCGTGCAGCTCATCAAGGCTCTCGGCGGAGGATGGGACACCTCCCAGCTCCCGCAAATGTAACTGATGAGGTTACATGAGGTCCACGTTCTGAGTGCCCCACTCAAGCCCGCCGTTGGCTTGAGTGGGTCGGCGAACATTGGAACCATCGCTCTGCTCACGCTCGCTGTCCTGCTCATTCACGGGTATCACCCCTTTGCCGAGGACGCCGAGATTTACGTCGCCGGTGTCCGCAAGCTCGCTGACTCGAGTCTCTACCAGACTGACGCGCCCTTCGTTCTCGTCAACACACACCTCTCGCTGTTCGCGCATCTGGGCGCGCAAATACTGCGCATCACCCGCATCCCCCTCGACTGGTTGTTGCTGCTCACCCATCTCGGGTTGATCTTCGCCTTTCTCTTCGCCTCCTGGATGCTCGCCGGCCGCATCTTCACTTCCTCTCCCGCGCAATGGTCAGCCGTCATCCTGTCCGCAGCTTTCTTTAGCCTGCCGCTCGCAGGTACCTCGCTCATGCTGATGGACCCCTACATCACCGCGCGATCGTTCACCACCCCGCTAAGTCTCTTCGCACTCGCCGCTGCCATCGATCGACGCTGGATTCAGACCGTGCTGCTTCTGCTCCTGACCGGCTTCATGCATCCGCTCATGGCCATCTATGCGGCGGCGTTCATCCTGCTCTTCATCCTCATCGACCTCGGACACACACGCCTCGCCTTGATTCTCGCCGCGCTCGACGTCATCGCATGCGGCACGATCTACCTGGCCACGCTGCACGCCCCCATATCTTCCGCCTGGCGTCAGGCTCTGCTCAGCCGGAACTACCTCTTCCCCTCAGAGTGGGCATGGTTTGAATATCTCGGTCTCGCCGTGCCGTTGCTGATGTACGCCTACGCATTTCGCCGCCTCGGAATCTATCCCCTCACCGGAAAGCTCTGCCTCGCTGCGATCATGCTTGGAACCTCCAGCTCGCTCGCGGCTTTCGTCTTCGTCCATCCTTCGGGACCATATTTGCTCGCCAGCCTGCAACTGCTTCGCGCCTTCCACATCCTCTACCTGCTTGGCATCATCCTTCTCGGCGGCCTCATCGGCCATACTCTTTGGACAAAGCCCATCCGGCGCCCGGCCGCGTGCGCCATCATGGCCGCCGCAGCCCTCGCGATGTTTATCACCGCCCACCTCACCTATCCAGCCTCCAATCACATCGAACTTCCTGGCCTCACTTCCCGCAATCCCTGGCAGCAAGCCTTCCTCTGGATTCGCACCAACACTCCCCGAGACGCCGTCTTCGCCGCCAATCCCGACCTCGTCCTTCTCCGCGGAGAAGACGGCCAAAGCTTCCGCGTCATCACAGGACGAAGCCTCCTCGCCGACTACAAGGACGGGGGAGTTGCCGTCGTCTTCCCCGGACTCGCCCCGCGATGGGCAACCGAGTACAACGCCCAGAATGGAATCGACCGGCTCTCTGACACCGAGCGCCTCGATCGCCTTCGCCCCCTCGGGGTCACCTGGCTTCTGCTCTCGCGCGATGCCGCCACCTCATTCCCATGCCCTTGGCACAACTCCGTCGCGCAGGTCTGCCGGCTGCCCTAGGCGGAAAACCGTCCCGCAACGCCCTGCCTTTGTCCAATGTGAAGGCTGGGAATGGCGCCCTCCTGATATCAAGAACGAAGCAAGCGACTGACGGCTGCCCCAGGGAATCATATTTGGTTGTATTCTTCCCTGAGGATTGGACTCCACCCCCAAGGAGCGTGCCATGGCGACCGAAGCGACGATCCAGCCCCGAATTTCCCCCCTTGCAGGCAAGCCGGCTCCCAAAGAAATGCTCATCAACGTCGATGAGCTCATCCGCGACTACTATGACCGCCGCCCTGACCTGAGCGACCCCACACAGATGGTCGCCTTTGGAACCAGCGGCCACCGCGGCACGCCCCTCAAGGGCACCTTTACCGAAGCGCACATCCTCGCCATCACACAGGCCATTTGCGATTACCGCCGCATGCAGTGCACCGACGGCCCCCTCCTCATGGGCAAGGACACCCATGCCCTCTCCGGTCCTGCCCAGAACACCGCACTCGAAGTCTTGGCCGCCAACGGCGTCGAAACCATGATCCAGCAGAACGACGGTGTCACCGCCACGCCCGTCGTCTCTCATGCTATCCTCGTCTACAATCGGGGCCGCAAGGACCACCTCGCCGATGGCATCGTCATCACCCCATCCCACAACCCTCCCGAGGACGGCGGCTTCAAGTACAACCCTCCGAATGGAGGCCCCGCCGACACCGACGTCACCAAGTGGGTCCAGGATCGCGCCAACGATCTGCTCCGCGGCAACAACACCGGCGTCCGACGCATGCCCTATGAGAAGGCCATCAAGGCTGCGACCACCCACGAGACCGACTTTGCCCTCCCCTATGTCCAGGACCTCAGGTACACCGTCGACATGGACGCCATCAAGGCCGCCAATCTGAAACTCGGTGTCGACCCGCTTGGCGGTGCATGGGGTCCCTACTGGGGTCTCGTCAATTCCATCTACGGTATCAACGTCGAGGTCGTAAATCCCGTGATCGATCCGACCTTCGCCTTTATGACGGTAGACCACGACGGAAAAATCCGCATGGACTGCTCCAGTCCATATGCCATGGCAAGCCTGCTCCGCCTCAAAGACAAGTTCCAGGTCGCCTTCGCCAACGACCCCGACTCCGACCGCCATGGCATCGTGACGCCCTCTGCCGGCCTCATGAACCCCAATCACTACCTCGCCGTGGCCATCCGGTACCTGCTCACCCATCGCCCCGAATGGCCCGCTACCGCCGCCGTCGGCAAGACCGTCGTCTCGAGCAGCATGATCGACCGCGTCGTCGCCGATCTCGGCCGCAAGCTCTGCGAAACACCCGTGGGATTCAAGTGGTTCGTCGACGGCCTCTTCGACGGTGGATTCTGCTTTGGCGGAGAAGAAAGCGCCGGCGCAAGCCTGCTTCGCCGCGACGGTACCGTCTGGACCACCGACAAAGACGGCCCCATCATGGACCTGCTCGCCGCCGAAATCATGGCCGTTACCGGCAAGGATCCCGGCCAGCACTTCACTGAATTAACCGCAAAGTTCGGAACGCCATACTACACTCGCATCGACGCGCCCGCCACGCCCGAGCAGAAAGCCCGGCTCAGCAAGCTCTCGCCCGCGAACGTCAAGGAATCCCATCTCGCCGGTGAGCACATCACCACCAAGCTCACCAATGCCCCCGGCAATAACGCGCCCATCGGAGGTCTCAAGGTCATCGCCGAAAACGGGTGGTTCGCCGCCCGGCCCTCGGGCACCGAAAATCTATACAAGATCTACGCTGAAAGCTTCAGAGACGAAGCGCATCTTGAGAGCATCGTGGATGAAGCCCAGAAAATCGTCTCGAACGCCCTTGCCTGACTGCACAACGCGGGTGCCCCACCTTGGCGCAGCTAAAGTGAGGACAGCTGTTTCTTCCTATTCACTCGCCCGTTCGACCGCCAGATTCATCAGCGTCTGCTGAGTCCCAACCGCTTCCGCGCCCGTCGCTCCCTCATCCGGACGCAGCTGCGTATACTTGCCGTCCGAACTGAGCACCCACGCTTCTCGCTTGTCGCGCAGATTGATGTCGAGGATCTCCCACAGCCGATGTTTGAGATGTGAATCGAAAACCGGCGTGACGATCTCAATTCGCTTCGACAGGTTCCGATACATCCAGTCCGCCGAGCCGATGAAAAACTCGCCCTTGCCGGGATCATGGTGTCCATTCGCGAAATAAAAAATCCTTGAGTGCTCGAGAAACCGTCCGATGATCGAACGGATGCGAATATTCTCGCTGTGCCCCGGCACGCCTGGCCGCAGGCAGCAGAATCCGCGAACAATCAGGTCAATCTCGACCCCGGCATTTGACGCCTCGCAAAGCGCCTCGATCATCTCCGGATCCTCCAGCTGATTCATCTTGGCCACAATTCGTGCGTAGCGGCCCGCACGTTTGTGCTTGGTTTCGCGATGAACCAGGTCGAGCAGCTTCGGGCGCATCGTCAGCGGAGCCACGAGCAGCGTCGAGCAATGCGGCCGGTCTGAGTGCCCGGTCAGATGATGGAACAGATTGACCACATCGTCGGTCAGCCGCGGATCGCACGTGAATAAGCCGCAATCGGCGTACAGCCGCGCCGTCTTCACGTGATAGTTTCCCGTGCCGATATGCGCGTAGCAGCGCAGATGGTCCCCCTCTTTGCGCACCACCAGAGCCGTCTTGGCGTGCGTCTTCAGACCAGAAACTCCGAAGGTCACATGCGCGCCCACCCGCTCCAGCTCGGCTGCCCAGTGCAGGTTCCGCTCCTCATCGAAGCGCGCCTTGATCTCCATAACGCACGCGACCTGCTTGCCCCGCTCTGCAGCGTGGATCAGCGACTTCACGAATGGCGTATCGTCCCCCACCCGGTACGCCGTCATCTTGATCGCCACCGTTTGCGGATCGTCCGCCGCCGCGCTGATGAAGCGCTCCACCGTAGCATCGAAGCTGTCGTAAGGATGATGCACCAGAAAATCGGTCGCCTGGATCGCGCCAAAAATAGCACCTGGACTCTTCGGAAGGAATGCCGGCGCCAGAGGCGCCCATTGGGGATCCTTCAATTTGGGAAAAGGCAGCGCCATCAACTCAAACAGCGGAATATAGTTCACTCTCTCCCGCATGTCGTAAAGGTCAATCTCATCGAGCTTGAAGCGCTCGCGCAGCAGTTCTCTGATCGTGGGATCGGCTCCCGGCCTGAACTCAAGCCGCACCACCGGCTCGTACCGGCGCTTGCGAATTTCTTCCTTTACCAGCGCCCGGTAGTCGGTGACATGCTCCTCGTCAAGCTCAACCTCGGCGTCTCGGGTCAGGCGCATGATGGTGATCCCGCTGATCTCCATGCCGCTGTAAAGCTTGTCGAGGTTTCCGTGAATCACCTCATAAAGGGGAACCAGCAGCTTTTGTCCCGGCTCGATATCGGCAGTCAGGCTAACCCACTGCTTCAACACCTCGGGAACCTTCACGCGCGCAAACATCGTTTCGCCCTTGGTCACATCGTGAACCCGGAACACCAGCGAGGTCGACAGGTTGGAGATGAACGGGAAAGGGTGCACCGGATCGATCACCAGCGGCATGAGCGCCGGAGACACATTGGAATCGAAATACTTGCCCGCTTCCTCCTGCTGCCGCGGCGTCAGCTCATGCCAATAGCGCAGAAAGACCCCATGGTGAGCGAGCCCGGGCTTGATGACATCCCGGTAGCATTCCCCTTGCCGGTCCAGCGTCGGAATCAGCTTCTCGCGGAGAGCCTCACGAAGGGCCCGTTGCCCTTCGTTGTCGCTCTCGCGAAGCACCGCCCAACGCTTCATGAAGAACTCGTCGAGATTCGAAGTAAAGATCGCCAGGAATTTCGCGCGCTCTAGCAGAGGCACTCGTTCGTCGAGAGCCTCGGCGAGCACCCGCTCGTTGAAATCCAGCCAGCTCAGGTCTCTGTCGATCCAGACTTCTTCCAGACCTTCCGGCAAGGACTTGTTGAGAACTCCAAGTTCGCCGATCGAAGCCATCGTAGCTGTAGCCGTAGCCATGGACCCTCCTCGACGGCTTCCGACTCCGCGCCGTGACCGCTGCGATTCTAATCCTCGTTTGCGCAAGCTATTGTGAAAGGAAGCGTGTCGATGACAAATTTTGCCTGGCCGTCTACTGCACCGTCAGCGTCACGTTCAGCGAGTGTCCCGTGACACTCGTGCCGCTGATGCTCGCATAGCCCGATACCGTGATCGTATACGTGCCCGCAGCTAGCCCCGGATTCCCCGACGGCGGATGGTTCAGGTATCCATACCGCGACGAGCACCCTCCGAGCCCCACCCCGGCCACAAGCAACACCACAATCCCGAACCCTCGGAGCACGATAACCGACCGTCTCCGCAAGACCCCGAGTCCCGCCAGCGCCAGAGCCCCCGGCAGCGCGATTGCAAGGGCAATCGTCGATCCTCGGTTCTCAAGCCGAGCAGCTTTACCCGACGCGCCCTGCGTCTGGATCTGCAGCGTGCTCGTCACCGCCGCACTCGTCAGCGGCGTCAGCGTCGTTGGACTGAACGTACACGTCGCGCCCGCCGGCAATCCCGAGCAAGACAGCGTCACCATGTCGCTGAACCCGTTCTCAGGCGTCACTGTAAGCGTGATATTTGCGTACTGCCCCGGCGCCACGGTCGCCGATGCCGGGTTCGCCGTGAGAGAAAAATCCGGCAGGCCGCTCGTTGCAGCGCTCGCTGCAGCGGAAGCCGCCGACGCCGCAAGTGCCCCCGCCCCTGAATACGCTGCGGTCACACTGCGCGTCCCCTGCGGGAGCTTATCGACCGTCAGCGTCGCTATCCCATCCTCAACGATCGCCGAACCCACCGAGCCCGCCGCCGTCTCGAAGCTTACCGTACCGCTCTTTGCGGGATTCCCCGCCACGTCGGCGACCGCCGCCGTGAGCGTCGCTCCCTTCTCCGCCGACGCAACCGAAACATGAGTCCGCGTCGCCACCTGCGCGCCCGCTCCGGTCGCCACCATCCAAACCGCCAGTAAAACGCCCGCGCCCTTCGCTGCCCGAAAGCCGATGCCATCCCTCAAATACTGCAAAGCCATTCTTCGATTTCTCTGCTCTCTTGAAAAAACGTCCCGGCACACAGCCACTTGCGCCAAGCCTTCATTGTATCCGAGCCTCGCGCTCCCACTCTTGCGCGCTGGCGTCTTTGCGGTGATCCGTTCCTGATCCCTGTTCCCTGATCACTGACCTCTGCCTCTCCGCTGTTACGATGAAACGTTAGACTCCCCAAAGTCCGAGAGGCACTCATGACCACCACTCTCTCCCAGCGCCCCCAGCTTCAGCACCTCACCGCGCAGCTCAACGACCTCAAGGCCAGGGGCACCTACTTCCACCTCCGCGTCCTCGACGACATGCAGGCGCCCGTCTGCCACTACGACGGCAAGCAGGTCAT
>JAFAKX010000028.1 GCA_019234945.1 Silvibacterium sp. | reverse complement strand
GACTGAACGAGTCCCATGCAGTATCCGGAGAAGGCCTTGCGCGATGTGCCCTGGTCGGGCTGCTGGTTTGTGGGATCGCCGTTGCCGGTGCCGATGAGCTTGCCCGCGCCGGAGATTTTGAAAGTCACATCATTGTCGGTGATGGGCACGATGCGGCCCTGAGCATCCTGAACGGCGACGGCAAACATGGCGACCTCTTCGCCGTCGGCGGAGATCTCCTGCCGGTCTGCGGTCATGACGAGCTTTGCTGGCGCACCCGTGGTCTCGCGCTTCGCAGTCATGACCTGCTTACCGCCTTTGAAGCCGCGAGCCTCGATGGATCCGGGAGCATACTTGACGATCCAGGCGACGTGGGAGTCCTTCTTCATGTCTTTTGCGCCGAGGCTCTGGCCATTGACGAAAAGCTCGACACGGTCGAGGTTTGAGTAGACCCAGACAGCGATCTCCTTGCCTTCGAGGCCGGGCCAATTCCAGTGCGGAAAGAGATGCAGGACGGCCTTGTCGGTCCACCAGGATTGGTAATAGAAGAAGGAGTCCTTGGGGAAGCCGCAGGTGTCGATGATGCCGTATTGCGAGCTGATGTTAGGCCAGCCGTTCGGCGAGGGCTCGCCGCGGTAGTCGAAGCCGGTCCACACGAAGCCGCCGGAGAGCCAGGGACGCGCATTGCAGAAGCTCCACCATCCTTCGGCCGAGGCGCGCCCGGTGGTTGTGTAGGGGTCGTAAGAGCCGACGAAGCCTTTCTTTGGATCGGTGATGTAGATGCCGCGCGTGCCCACGGCGCTGACCGTCTCGGTGCCCATGACAGGCCGGTCGGAATGGGCCTTGTGGTAGGCCTCGGCCTGCGGGTCCATGTAGTTGTAGCCGATCACGTCGCAGACGGCCAGGCCTCCTGTGCCGATGGCTCCGGTGGGGGCGATGGAGACGGGACGGGAGCCGTCCTGCTCGGCGGCGACGGCTTTCATCGCCGTCAGGATGAGCACGCCGCGCTCGGCGTTCGCCTGCCCTTCCTCGTTGCCCATCGACCACATGAAGACGCTGGGGCGGTTGCGGTCGCGGCGGACGAGATGTGCGAACTGGCTGAGACCATCGGGGTTCGACGACATCATGCGGGTCTCGTCGAAGACCAGCATTCCAAGTTCGTCGCAGGCGTCGAGCAGCTCCGGCGTCGGCGGATTATGCGAGGTACGGATGGAGTTGCACCCCATCTCCTGCAGCTTGCGGATGCGGTAGTACTGTACGGAGTCGGGCAGCGCAGCGCCGAACGCGGCGTGGTCCTGGTGATTGCAGGTGCCCTTCAGCTTGACGGACTTGCCGTTGAGGAAGAATCCGTTCTCGGGGTCGAACTTGATGGAGCGGATGCCGAAGCGCGTTTCGTAGCGGTCGACGACCTGGCCGCCGGCTTCGACTTCGGTGATGAGCTTGTAGAGATTTCTTTCCTCGAGTGACCACAGCAAGGGCCGCCGCACTGAAATCTGCTGCTCGTAGGTATGTTCTTCACCGCTCGCAATGGATGCCGATGACGTGGATCCCTTCTCTACCACGTTTCCTGAGGGATCGAGGATCGTGGAGACGATGCGGGCAGTTTCAGCGCCCTTGGTGTCGTTACTTACTTCGGTCCGGATTGAGACGACGGCCTCGCCGGGCTGGACCTCGGAGCGGACGAGGGTACCCCATTTCCTGACGTGAACGGGATGGGTCTTCACCAGCCAGACGTGCCGATAGATGCCCGCGCCTTCGTAGAACCAGCCATCGCTTTCCGTCGCATCAATGCGCACCAGCAGGACGTTCCGCGTGCCGAAATTCGCGAAGTCGGTCACGTCGAAGCTGAACGGATCGTATCCGCCGCTGTGCTGGCCGATGTAAAAGTTGTTGAAGACAACCATTGTCTCGCGGTAAGCGCCGTCGAACTCGAGGGTGATGCGCCTGCCCGCGTCAGATGCAGGCAGCTCGAAGACACGGCGGTACCAGCCGACACTGCTGGAGGGATACTTTCGGCCGAGCGGATAGAATCCTTTTTCCTGTAGCGAGCGATCGTTCGTGAAGGGCAATTCGATGGCCCAGTCGTGCGGCAGATCGATGCTCTTCCAGTCGCCGTCGTCGAAGGCAAGGGCCCCGGCGGGCAGGAAGTTTCCGGTCTTCTGAAAGGTGCCCGTCCTGCCGCTGCTGAATCCGAAGTCCTTCGTGGCATCGTCCGCGTGTCCGAAATGGAAGCGCCAGCCGAAGTCGAGCAGCAGCCGTTCGCGTCCGGCCGCGGCGGCCGGAGCGGATGACTGATGCGTTGCGCCGGCGTGGGGCACTGGAGGGACTTCGGCTGCAGCCTCGATTGCGGCGCCAAGCGGTCCGATATGGCTTGCAGCGGCGGCAGCGGCAGGCGCAAGCAGGCCGGTCTTCAGAATATCCCTGCGTGAAAGCGGTTTTATTTGGCCTCCTGAAACCGGGCACGGACCGATCTCGCGCGGCAACACCAGCCTCGGTTCTGTGTGATGGATTGAGTGACGGCAGTATACGCTTACAGGGTCTGTGCGCAACGGCAAATGTCGCTGTCAGAGCCCTGCTCTTCAGGGCCTACTCTTCGGGTCCGGAGCCAGGTTCGTGCGGAGCGCGCGGCGCGCGGATCGAATAATCCAGCCCCTCGCGGTATTGAGACTGGTAGGGTTGTCCAAGCCCTGGACCACTTCGGGAGCCATCCTGCCGGTAGCGGCGGAGATTTCTCAGGGTCTCGATCTTGTCGCGCGCGTAGTCGCTGGCCAGCCGCGTGAGGGCGTAGGTCACGATGTCGCTGTGGTGCAGGCCCTCCATTTCGGGATCGCGGCGAAAGTTGAGCCAGAGCCGGTGCACAAGCTGCACGTCCTCGGCCTGCAGCGCGGGCGCGTGCGGACCGATGTGAAAAGCCTCGTCTCTGCCGTCGGGCATGATGACGTAGAAGGTGAACTGGCGCTTGGGCTCGGGCAGCGCCTCCCATGCCTGCCCTATGTGGTAGGCCTGCTCCTGCGCGGTCATTTTGGTAGACAGTCCGGAGACCAGCGCGGCGACTTCGAGCGAATTCGCCGTCTGCACCAGCGCAGCGAAGATATCGCCGGCGGGAACCACGAGCAACGAGATGTGCTTGCCGAAGCTCTCTGCGATCGAGACCGCTTTGGTGAAGAGCATCTGCTCGAACTCGCTGAAGAGCTGCCGGTCGAGTTGTTCGGGCCCGCCGGCGCCCATCATGCGGGCCGTCAGGACGACGATGTCCTGGTCGTCGGTGTTGGTGCGCGAGAGCGCCCACTTGAGCGCGATAGGATTTGCGTAGGCGCGCATGGTGACCAGGACTCCGTTAGGCCTGATTTCGAGCGCGGCGCGGCTGATGGTTTCCGGCTGTTCAAGCTGGAAGTGTTCCTTCATCTGCTTCGCACTGACCAGCTGCCGCTTCTGATTCCTTCGTTCCGAGATGCTGAAAATTGTGAAGAACACCGCGGCGAAGGCGATGCCACTCTCGGTCGCCACGGTCTTAGTCATCAGGTTGACTGTGGCGGTCGTAATCAGAACCAGGAAAACGCAGAAGAGGCCGACAGGAAGCTCGGTGTTACCGAGCTTAATGTTGATCGGCACCTTCCAGCCGCGTTCGCCCTTGTATTTCCAGCGCAGGACGAGCATCGCAAGGCTGTTAAAAGTGAAGCTCCAGATGACGCCGAAGGCGTAGGCCTCGCCCAGGGTTATGACGTTGCCGCGGCTCACGATGATCGTGAAGAGCTGCAGGCCCGTGACGAGATTGATGATGCGATAGCTGGTTCCGAATTTGCGGTGAGGCTTGCGGAACCAGTCCGTCAGTACGCCGTCTTCGGCGACGCGCATCAGCACGCCGGTCGAGCCGATGATGGACGTGTTGATCGCGCCGGAAAGGATCAGGAATCCTACGATGACGACAAAAACGCGGAAGATGATGTGGAGATATGTTGGCCCGGTCATGTACATCGCCAGGCCGGCGATGAGGTTGTCGCGATAGACCGGCACCCGGACCGAATCCGGGATCAGCATGACGGCAAGCAGCGAGACGATGCCGGTGAAGACGAAGCTGTAGATGGCGATGACGATCGCCGCGCGTTTCAGGTTCTTGAGTTTGGGATGCTCGATTTCGCGGTTAACCTGAGCAAGCGTTTCCTCGCCGCTCATGGCGAGGACGGAGTGCCCGAATGCCATCAGGATGCCGAAGAGGCCGAGCGATGTGGCCAGCTTCGTTCCGGAGAGAAATCCGAGAGCTTCCTTCGAAAAGTGCAGATTCGAGGGGGTGGGCAGCGGCGGGAAGCTGACTTTTTTGACGAAGGCCGACCAGATGCCCCATCCGAGCAGCAGGACCACCATGATGGTGGTGATCTTCATCACCTCAAGGGCCTTGTCGCTCGACGATTCGATGCCCTTGATGTTCTGCCACCAGTAGTAAATGGTCACAATGGCGCAGAAGATCGCCGAGGTGCCGTTCACCGGGAAATGCCATAACGCATGGCCGGCGTGCACCATGGCGGCGGGAAGCCAGCCATGCGCCGACCCGACGTCGATCAACTCGTTCATGAGGCCGGTGATGTATTGCCCGGCCGACACGCCGGAGATCGGGCCGGTGAGGATGTAGTCAAACATCAGCGCCGAGACGCTCAGC
>JAFAKX010000015.1 GCA_019234945.1 Silvibacterium sp. | reverse complement strand
TGGTGCGGCGAACTCGAAGCCGACCCGATGCTCGAGGCCGACTACATCTACGCCCACACACTCCTGGGCACCGGGGCCCCGGGCCGCCTTGAGCGCGCCCTTACGGAAATTCTTCGCTATCAGAACGCCGACGGAGGCTGGTCGATCTACCCGGGAGGTCCCTCGAACATCAGCCTGTCGGTTAAGTGCTATTTCGCGTGCAAACTCATGGGTATGGGGGCCGACGACCCTATTCTCGTCAAGGCGCGCGAATGGATCCTGGCCCATGGTGGCGTCGTAGAGTGCAACACGTTTACCAAGATCTATCTCTGCACCCTAGGCCAGTACGAATACGATGCTGTCCCCGCCGTTCCGCCTGAGATTGTTCTGTTTCCGAAGTGGTTTTACTTCAACATCTACGAGATTTCTTCGTGGTCGCGGGCGATTTTAGTGCCGCTTTCCATTGCTTACGCGAAGAAGCCGTTCAAAAAGATCCGCCCCGAGCAGGGGATCGACGAGCTCTTCGTAGGCGGCCGGGCCAACGCGAATCTGCATCTCCGCTGGGATAGGAAGAACCTGCTCAGTTGGCGGAATTTCTTCCTGTTCTGCGATCGCCTGACCCACTGGTTCGAGCGCGTCCACGTCCGCCCTCTGCGCAAGATGGCCCTCAGGAAGGCTGAGAAGTGGATGCTCGAGCGCTTCGAAATGTCCGACGGGCTGGGCGCGATCTATCCGGCAATGCTCAACGCCATCATCGCACTCCGCTGTCTGGGATACTCGCTCGACGATCCGCAGGTCATCCGCGCCATGGATGAGTTCGAGAAGCTGGGAATCGATAACCCGAACGGCACCCCCGATTACGCGGCGCCGACCTTCCGCATGCAGCCGTGCATGTCGCCCGTGTGGGATACGGCGCAGGCTGTTTACGCGCTCGGTGAAGCTGGCGTGCCGCGCAACGACGCTCGCCTGCTCAAAGCTGCCGACTGGATGCTCTCGAAGGAGGTCCGCCACAAGGGGGACTGGGCCGTCAAGAATCGCAAGGCCGAGCCCGGTGGCTGGTATTTCGAGTTCAACAATGAGTTCTATCCTGACGTCGACGACACAGCCCAGGTTCTGCTCGCCCTTAACAAAGTCGACAACCCGCGCGAGCGCTACCAGTACGACGTATCGCAACGGGCCATCGACTGGATCTTCTCCATGCAGTGCAAGAACGGCGGCTGGGCAAGCTTCGACAAAGACAACACGAAGATGATCTTCGAGCAGATACCATTCGCCGATCACAATGCCATGCTCGATCCGCCGACTGTCGACATCACCGGCCGTATCCTTGAGACGCTCGCCACTTACGGGTATACCCGCAAGGATAAGCGCATTGAGCGCGCCATCAAGTTCATCTTTGACGAGCAGGAACCGGACGGAAGCTGGTTCGGTCGCTGGGGAGTGAACTACATCTACGGCACTTTCCTGGTTCTGCGTGGACTCGAAGCGATCGGCGTCTGGAACCATGAACCGCAGATCCAGCAGGCCGCCGAGTGGCTTCGGTCAGTGCAGAATTCCGACGGCGGGTGGGGAGAAACCTGTGGCAGCTACGACGATCCGGCAACGCGCGGCGTCGGACCGAGCACCCCGTCGCAGACGGCTTGGGCTATCCTCGGGCTACTCTCCGCAGGCGATACCAGAAGCGACTCGATAGCGAAGGGCATCAAATGGCTGTTGAGTCACCAGGAGACGGATGGATCCTGGGACGAAAGCATCGGCGAGGCGGCGACCCGACAGGCGCTTTACACGGGAACAGGTTTCCCGCGGGTTTTCTATCTCGCATACCATCTGTACCGCGAATATTTCCCGTTGCTCGCGCTGACGAATTACAAGCGCGCGATGGATCGGGAAGAGGCATAACGGAGGAAGATGGCAGTACCAATTTCACAGGCGTGGACTGTAGCCACCTACGTGCTCAGGCAGAAGCGGAACGGCCGCAAGCGTTTTCCGCTCGTCACCATGCTCGAGCCGCTTTTCCGCTGCAACCTGGCGTGCGCCGGGTGCGGCAAAATCCAGTATCCCGCCCATATCCTAAAGCAGGAACTCACCCCCGAGGAGTGTTTTCGTGCGGTCGAGGAGGCGGGCACGCCGATGGTCGCGATTCCGGGCGGCGAGCCGTTGCTGCACTCTCAAATCGACAAAATCGTCGAGGGGCTGGTCGCTCGCAAGAAGTACGTCTACATGTGTACGAACGCGCTTCTGCTTAAAGAGAAGTTGCACCTTTTCAAGCCGAGCAAGTATTTCTCATTCTCCGTCCATGTCGACGGCCAGCGCGAACACCACGACTTCTCGGTATGCCGCGAAGGCGGATATGACATTGCCCTCGATGCGATCAGAGCCGCTGTTGCCGCCGGTTTCCGCGTCACCACAAACACGACGCTCTTCGATGGAGCCGATCCGAACTCGGTCCGTACCTTTTTCGACGAAATGATGGCGATCGGCGTCGAGAGCATGATGGTGGCCCCTGGGTACACATACGAGAAGGCCCCCGACCAGAAGCACTTCCTGGGTCGCGCCCGCTCGCGCCGCCTCTTCCGGGCCATCCTGTCCAACCGCAAGAAGACCTGGCGTTTCAATGCCTCGCCCATGTACATGGAGTTCCTGATGGGTAAGCGGGAGTTCTCCTGCACTCCGTGGGGTATGCCGGCCTACAGCATCTTCGGCTGGCAAAAGCCGTGCTACCTCCTTCAGGACGGCTATGCCGATACTTTCCAGGAGCTGATGGAGACCACGGACTGGTCGAACTACGGCACGGAGTCGGGCAATCCCAAATGCGCCAACTGCATGGTGCACTCGGGATACGAAGCTTCTGGTGTCTACTACACCTTTGGGTCCTTGCGAGGCTTGCTCGACACGGCCATCGCGACGATCTTCGACAAGTACGAAGACCGCGGAGCCATCGAACTGCTCAACCAGCCCGTCACGCCGGTGCACAGCTTTAATCCGCTGGTGCAGATCAAGGCGCAGATCGAGCCCCGGACGGTCGTCGAAGAGGGAACCACAGCATGACGAACACCGTCCTCAATCCTGACCAGCTGGAAGTCGCCGAAGGGCGTGAACGCGAGCAGCTTGAAGGCTGGATTCCATCGCTGGCATCAGATGCCGAGATTCACGCTGCTCTCGAAAAGGCCTTCGACTACCGTGGCGACGTGACCATCACCCTCAAGGATGGCCGTACAATCAGCGGTTACATCTTTGATCGGCGTACCGGCCCCACTCTCGCCACGTCAGCCGTCCGGCTGATTCCTGCCGCGGAGAGGACGAAGCTAACAATTGCCTATTCGGATATCGCCGCCCTGGCCTTCACTGGCCGCGATACCGCCGCGGGCAAGTCGTTCGAAGCCTGGGTTCGCAAATACTGGGAAAAGAAGACGGCAGGCGAGAAGGGAATTGCGCTGCATCCGGAGTCGCTCGAGTAGCTCGGCATTCGACCTCATAGGTTTCCTGCGCGCCACGACCTTAAGGCCCCATGTTCGTGGGATTGCACGGATCGTATCCCAGTGACTGTGTACTTACGGGGCTAGGCGGTGCAGGCGGTGTAGACCACGGTACCTTGTTGAAGTCGAAGAATTCCAGCAGATTTGGCTGCGCCGCATCACGCTGCGTCAGATGCGCAGAAGGCCCGATGAACCGGTTCTCGACAAACTTGATCACCGCCGAGTGGTCCATCGGCGTGTGTGAAACATAATGGCGTCGTGTGAACGGTGAAATAATGATGTTCGGCAGCCGGAACCCGAGTTGCGCGGCAAAGCCCTGAACAGCCGCTGCGTCACTTGCCTGGGCTCCGGGATCATTCGAGAACAAATCGCAATGCAGCGTTGGTGTGGCTCCGCTTGGCACGCACGGGTAGTAGCTATCCGCGTTCACTGCGATCTGTGAAATATCCGGAATTGTTCCGAGCGATGTATCAGTATTGTTGTTCGAGTGCCCTGGCACTGGAGGAACGTGATCATACGGACCTCCACTCTCGTCGTAGCTCAAGAAAAATACGGAATCCTTCCATTCCTGGCTAGCCATCAGGGCATTGACGACATCGGCAACCTGAGCCTGCCCAATGAGGATCGACTGCCCCGACCCTGGATGCTCGTCATTGTTGCCGTATCCCGCCTCAATGAAAGCAAAGCTCGGCAGAGTGCCGTTGCTGAGATCCTTATAGTAGGTCGAGAGCGGCGCAATGTGATTTGGATCGATGCAGAACGAGTTCGATGAATCACCGACCACGCTGGACGGCTGGGTAGGTGGTGTGCAAGGCACGTGCGAGAGGTTTTCATACAAATACTGATACGAGTAGCTCAGCGAAGAAAAGGTGGTTGCCGGAAGTTGAGCAGAGGCAGATGTGGAGCAATCGTCATTTCCTGGCTTGCACAAGCCGTTGGTTACTGTGTAGTAGATCTTCCAGGATACGTTCGCCTGATCGAGCTCCTGGAATATATTCGCGATATTCAGCTGAGGCTGGTGATCGTCGCCCCCCGGATCGAAGACTAGCCCCTGTGTAGTCCCACCTGTGAATGTAGCGATCCGGTTCGGGATACTCTTGCTCGAAACCGGGGAGAACCATCGGTCTGACACGGCGAACTGCGATGCCATGTAGTAGTAGTAGTTCAGAAAACCTTGGTCATAGTATCCCATCGACCGCTTTCCGGTCAGGTCCGTGAAGTTCCCGGAGCAGGCTCCGCTGCTTGCGCAGTTATTCGCATATCCCTCGGCCGTATGTACAAATCCGTCCATCAATATCGGACGAGTGGTTGAAAAATCGTATCTGCTGACATCCCCATAGCTTTCAAGCCACGCCGAGCTCTCGTCGTCAATGCAGGTGCTGGTGAACTTGAACAGCGGATAGACGTTACCCTGATCGTCTTCATTGCTGATCTTGGTGAGCTTATCGTCGATGCCGTCCACTTCGTAATCCTTGCCGTCATCCCCGATATTCCACCCGTTTGCTTTGCGATACGGATTCAGCATGCCGAAGTAGTTATCAAAGCTGTGGTTCTCCTGCAGCATGAAAATCACATGGTTGATCGACTGCACGCTGCCTGGTGGTACAACCGTGAGGGTTACGGTTGACATAGCTGTCATATTTGCGCCGGTCGCGTTAGCAGTGTAGGTAGTTGTAGTGACCGGGCTCACTGCCTGCGTCCCTCCACTCGGCTGCATGGTATAACTGCTGCCGTCCGATCCACTGATGGTCACCGTGGTCGCGTTCGACGCCGTCACTGTCAACGTAGAGGAGTTCCCTTGAGTAATTGTGAGCGGGTTGGCCGTGATGCCTACTGTTGGTGCGGACGCAGTGACCACCGTCACAGTTGCGCTCGCGGTTGCCTTGCCGCCGGTACCGGTTGCCGTTGCCGTGTAAGTGGTCGTGGAAGTCGGGCTGACAGCCTGAGTCTCGCCGGTCGGCTGCACATTATAGGTGCTGCCATCCGATCCAGTTACCGTAACAGTGGTCGCGTTCGACGCCGTAACTGTCAAAGTGGACGATCCGCCCGAGGTGATGGTTGCTGGAGCAGCGGTGATGCTGATCGTTGGAGCTGCGGGTGCAACCGTCACGCTTACGGTCGCGGTTGCCGATGCAGCACCGCCAGGCCCGCTTGCGGATGCGGTGTAGGTCGTGGTGCTGCTCGGATTGACCTGCTGCGTTCCGCCGTTCGATGGAAGCGTGTACGAACTGCCATCTGAGCCGTTAAGCATTACGCGTGATGCGTTCGCCGTAGTCACGGTCAACATCGACAAACCGCCAGCCGTAATCGAGTTCGGATTCGCGGAAACGCTGATAGTGGGCGCTGGACTGGACTCTTTCGGGAAACGTCCCGCCTCGGTGCCACACCCCGCAACGAATACCATCAGGCAGCAGCCAACTATAGCCGTCATCGATGGGAGGATGCGCTGGGGAACGTTGCCTGCGATCAAGCTGTTTTCCTTGTAAGTGGAACCATCGATTTAAAAATCCTTCTCTAGCACCGGCCCAGGCCGGTAGCCATCGCTATCTGTATGTCGGTTCACAAGCTCTGTTTCGTCGAAAATTGGATCCGCGAAATCCGCAGCGTGAGCGGGAAATGTCGCCAGCGCAATGTTTCTGCCACTCTCCAGCTCATTGTTTGTTTGTGTAATTACGGCCGGATCAAAGAGGCTCCTCCGGTCGTGGAGTCTGGACCGACTCCAACCGCGAAGGCGGCCGGGAATCCCGCCGGCATTGCGTATCTCCCTCTTGCACTTGTGCAGTTCAAACCAGCGAAGATAGTTAGCTACAACATTGGTCATCGTCATCCTGGTTCCTGCTCGGAGATTGTGTTCCGACATCTGGCGCTGCAATTGAGGAGACTGGAGGATGGCGACCAGTTGTGCCGCGAGATTGGTGGCATCGCCGACTTTGTAAAAGCGGATAGCCATGTCTTCATCGGCTGCCATCTCGCGGAAGTCTTGGATGTCGGCGCAGACAATCGGAACACCGTACTCGCAGGCCTGGTGAGCAGGTCCGCTCGAGCCCGTTGCGGAGTCGTATGGCATGACAAGTATTGAGCTGGATTCAAACAGCTCCGGAATGTCTTCCTCGGGCACATAGCCGCGGAACTCGACGGGCAGACCAGACGGAAGGGACTCTCTGATCGATTCCCAATAACCAGCTCTTGTGTGATGGTTCGCCCCGGCAACAATCAGTCTGGCGTTTGGAACCTCCTTCAAAACCGTTGGAAATGCATCCATCAATGTATCTAGTCTCTTGTAGGTTCCCCAATGTCCAATTGCGAGAATACGAAGGTGTGGATTACCCCGCTTCGTGTAATCCGGTGAGCTGGGAGTAGTCGCGAATGTTCCGTGCGTGCCGAGAAGCACATTTTGGGCGCGATACTTCATCGTGAGTGTGCGGTGATATCCCGAAAGCAACACCGATACTGAGTGCGCTTTGAGTAGGGTTCTCGTTGCAACATCAGTGCCCATACGAAGGATGCGTCTCGGGCGCACTCCGGCGGCGTCAAAGTCTACGTGTTCGAGCACTTGATGCAGCGTAATATGCGTGTAGTACCCTGAGGACCGCGCAATGGCGGGTGCCGACAACCCAGCGAAGGCTGCGAATGGATTGTCGGGTGTCGCAAAGCTGGAAAAAACAAGGTTGAACCACACTACATCCGGCTTCACCTTCCGAATCGCGTTCAGAAGTCTTATCGGCGTCCCCAGACTGTTGAACTTCCAACACCGGTTTACATTGAAGCCTGCCAGTTCAGGCTGTTGCTGAGCGCTGATCGGATTGCCGTTCTCATCCGTAGCGAACTCATAATCGCTCAACTCATCGGCCAGGATCGTCAACTTGATATCCGGATGACGCTGCAATTCCCGCGCGATGTGAAAGGCATATTCATTGAGTTGCCGCCCGCTCGGGGGGAAGGCGGCCACGAGGCAAAGTTTCATTTGGTTTCGGCTCTCAAAATAGAGTGATGCTTACATACGGTCTGATCTGTTGTTGGTGGTGGCCTGGAAAGTTGAAAAAGTTTTCTGTCTGCACTCCCGCCGAGAAGCGAATCGGGTATTGAAGATAAACCTCACCGGTGTCGTCGTTAAACTTGCGGTGAAACGGTTTCATATAAGAAATGGCGAAGCCGTTCTCGATGGCGTCATAAACGTGAAAGCTCCGAGTGCTCGAATACGCGCCCGAGAATTGCACATTCCAGTTGCGCGTCGGCGAGAAGCCGATGCTTCCGCTGGGGCGCAAGTTCTGTGCAATTCCAGAATTCTTCCCGACTGTCCGCCACGCGCGCAGATCCTCCGCGATAGCTCTTACCTTCAAGCGGTCGAAGAAGCTGCGCTCCAGTCCGATATAGGATGACGTGTAGTAGTTCTCGTAATTCGTCGGGGTAAAAGTCTGATGGTTGGATCCCCATCCAGTTACAAGGGCAGTTTTGCCCCATGGCTCGCCAACTCTAAAATCTACGGCTGCGGTCAGCGCCTGAGAATGCAGATCGCTCTCCGTGAATGGGCCCGCTTCGTGAATCACGTAACCGCTGAATGAAAGCACATCGAAGAAGGAGCTGGTGGTTACATAAACAGACTGACGAAACAGATTCTGGTTCATCTCCACCGGAGACTCAGAGTCGCGCCGAATCGTCTCCTGAATCCCGGCATTGAATGTCAGCACATTCGCTCCCAAATGTACCGTGGGATTCAGCCCGAAGTTGAAGTTGTAGTTGTTAGTATTGCGGTTCACGATCGAATTTGTACTGGGAACTGAGATCTCTCCACGAGCGTTCCGAACCTGGAAAAAACCCGCAGGAGCGGGCAGGTTGCCGAGATGAAGGTGGAACGCCCCAGTCCACTGGGTCTGTAGAGACGATCGTGGTGGAGGGAGAAGCGAAGTGTCCGAAGGTGGGACCGGAAAGGGCGCGTCGAGCTTGGCATCGAGGACATAAACCGTTGTGTCTTCATAAATAGGTTCGATTGAGAAATCTGAGAGCACGCTGAACTTGGGTGTAATGCGGAGTCCCTCATCAGCGCCCGCTGCCAGAAGACCCTCACTCGCAGTCTGATCATCCCCCGCCGCATTGGTTGCCTGCGCGAACGCCGTGAGAGCCTGCGCATTCTGATGCTCTTGGCGAAGCATGGTCGCCTTTGCCAGCAGAAATTGATAGTTGGAATCGTTATCGGCCTGATTGCTTATGGCGGCAAGCTCGCCCTGTGCCCTTGCCGTGTCTCCAAGCGCGAGATAGTTGTTTGCCATGCCTATTCTGACTGTTGTGCCGGGGGCTCCGGCTGCCTGAGCTCGTCGCAGATAGGCCTGTGAGAGGTCGTAATCGTGCATGTCACGAAACACGTCCGCTGCCTCGATAAGCTGGTTGCCGGTGGGAGGCATCGTCTCTCCGGCCTGGGCCTCCATCAGAGCCAGAGCAATCTGTCGGCCCGCATCGTCGCTTCGCCCCTGCTGCGCCATAAGCTGTGCGATTGCCAGTCGCACGCCTACTCGATCACTGTCGGATGCGAGTAGAGCTCGGCGGAAGCTCTCCATTGCGGCCTTCTGGGCGCCGAGGGTATTGAGTGCCTGCCCGGTAGTAATAAAGATTGCACTCTGTCCTGATTTTTCGGCATTTTTCGAGAGCGCCATATTCGCTCTCTGTTCTGCCAATTGCACGTTGCGTAACGTATTGTCTCTATCGTGTAACTCCGCGTAGGCGCATGATAGGAGCGCATACGTCAGCGCGTTGTCCGGAGCAAGCCTCTGTGCAATCTCCAACTCGTCGATCGAGTCGCGATACTGCCGCTCCGCATAAAGTGTTCCGCCTAGTGTCTGATGGAGCGCCGCGTCGTCAGGCGTAAACTTTAGGGCCACCCGATACTCAACTACAGATTTAGCGAGGACGCCCTGCAATCCATAAGCGGTAGCCCGAATCAGGTGGATAGGCTGGGCGTCTCCCATCGCCTGTTCTGCCAGCTCTACCTGTTTCAATGCGGCCTGTGGCTTGTGGAGATCGAGGCTTGCATATGCCAGTCCCAGATGCGCCTCGCCGTTGCCGGGCTGCCGTTTCAGGGCTGACTCGAAATCTGCCGCTGCCGCCTCAGGTTTATGGAGATCGTGCAGAATGAAGCCGCGGTTTACATAAGCCGTTACCACGTCAGAATCGCGCTGCAGTGCCTCGCTGAAGTCATCCTCGGCCTCCTCGAACTGCCGATTATGCTTGTGCACATAACCGGCGAGCAGCGGGAGATCGGGATCCTTCGGGAATACGTCCTTATATTCTGAAGTAAGAGCAAGCACCGCGTCATAGTTGTCAAGATGCAGGTAGTCATATCCAAGGTAAACGACCACATCCCTATCCCGTGGCAAGAGCTTTATTGCCTCTTCTCCAACTTCTGCAGACTCCCGGTAATTGCCGGTCAGCCTGAGATATCTCTCCTTTTCACGGAGAAGCAACGGATCCTGACGCATCCCAGGAATGGCTCGGGTCAGCCACATCTGCGCCATTTGCAGGTCGTGTGCTTCAATGGCCGCGTTCATTCCGCCGGCGACGAACAGCGCATTATGTGGCGCAAGTGAGTATCCCTTCTCATAGTTATTCTCGGCTCGTGCAAAGCTGTGACGTGCTGTGTACATATCTCCTAAAGCGAGATAAGACACGTAGAGTGATGGATAGGCATGCTCCAGCCGGAGGAAGTATTTTTCGGCATCCTGGTTGCGTCCCGCCGCACGCGAGGCATACCCGATCGAAGTCAGCGCTAGCCGATTCACAGGATCGGAAGCAAGTATCCGCTTAAAGACCGTGATTGCATCCTCGGTGCGGCCCAGCTTCATCAGGAGATCGCCATTGAGCTGCAGATTATTGGGATCCTGCACGTTGATGGCGAGTGCATCCTTTACGTCGTTAAGCGCACCATCGAGATCGTCGGCATGCATTTCGATTTGAGCTCGGAGGCGCAGAAACTGGCCCCTCGTCGCCCCTTGAGGATTCATCGCGACAATGTCACGCTGCGCCAATTCAAGTTGATGATGCGCGGCGCCGTTGTCTCCGACGTTCTGATATAGCTCGAGAAGATCTACGTGAAGTTGGATGGAGTAGAGCGGACCCTCAGCGGGATTCTGTGGCAGATGTGAGAGCGCGTCCTCATATTCACGGATCGCATCGCTGGTGTGCTCACGGACCTGCGCGATCTCGCCGCGTATCGCGTGTAAACGGTAGTCATTTGGCTCAAGAGCAACGACCCGCTGCAAAAGTTCGTTTGCCCGGTCTATTGAACCAACTGCCACTTCGGCCTGTGCTGCTGAGAGCTGCAGTCCCAGGTCTCTCGGCAAAGCGTTGGCCGCCTGCGCATACAGTTTCGCTGCTTCATCCTGCTTGCCGTCGAGCTGATAGGTATAGGCGAGCTCGGCAATGACATCCGGCTTGGTGTTGCGCATTGCCTTGAGGGAAGCTATTGCCTCGGAGTAGTCTCCAGTTTCTCTGTAGTAACCCGCAAGAGACCGTTGCACTTCGGGATTGTTGGGATCGCGTTTCTTGGCCAGTTCAAGATAGCGGCTGGCCTGGTCGAACTGTTTCAGATGCTGGTAGCAGAGCGCCACCAAAAGCTCCGCTCGTGCATTAGGTTGAATTTGCTCGGCGCGGCTCAACCAGCTAAGTGCGGAGGCGTAGTCTCCTGATCTCATGTAAATGTCGCCGAGAAGCAGCGCCTCATCCTTGCGGCTTGGGCTGGCCGACAGCACCTCTTTGAGCAGGCTCTCTGCGTCGGTCGCACGCCCCATCACACTGTATGTTTGGGCAAGCCCCGAAAGGCCCTCTGCAGCTGACGGATTCAGTCGAAGGCCTTTGTTGTAGGCGTCTACTGCAAGCTGGTACTTCGCGTCCAGCCGTGCTGCATAGCCAAGAAGAAACCACAGTTGCGGATCGCTCGGCGCAGCCTGCGCCGCACGCTGTGCATAATCCACCGCAAGGGCGTGATCGCCGTTACGAAGTGCCAACTCGGCCGCGCGCGCAAGCCGTGCGTTCTGGATGTTTGAACCCCAGCCAAGCGGTTGAGCCGAGGGGTTCGGCTGCGCTTTCGTCTGCGGTTTCCCTGAAGAATCGGGCTCAACACTGTAGGTCTGCGCGTTACAGCAGCACGACAGAGCAACTAGGAACAACGGCGCGTATGCAAGCTTCAGAGATCGAGGTCTGGCAATCAACGGGTCACCGTGCAACCTTAGGTTTCGGGTTAAAACTAAGAGCCTAAGTCGAACCTCTATGGCCTCCTGAAAAAGTAAGAAGCGGCTGAAAGGTTCTCTAACAGGCCATGGCAAATTCGAGAAACTTTGATGCTCGCGCAGTGTCGCTGCGTTGGCTCCGACCTGCGATCACCCTCAACAGCCGGTTCCAGGCCCATGCAACCGCAGCTTTGAGTTATGAATCTTACGAACTTCGAGAGGGGCACCTTGCGGAGACCAGAGTTCGTCGCATCGTCTAGGCGGCCTATTCCTTTGAGCCTCATCTTCATGACGGCACTGGCGGTTCATCTGCCGCTCCTGCTCATGAAGCTGCCGCTTAGGTCGTATGACACCAACTTTCACATTTTTTTTGCGTCGCACTACGTTCATCACTGGTTCGATCCCTGGAATCCAAAGTGGTACGCCGGCTTCTCGCAGACTACGTATCCGCCACTGCCTCAGCAGTGGGTTGCGCTGCTGTCGCATTTGCTGGGGCTCGACATGGCCTACATGGCGGTGCAACTTGCAGCTGTTCTGCTTCTCACTCTGGGCGTTTACCGCTTCTCGTTGTTGTGGGTGAGTCCGAGGGCCGCATCGTTTGCCGCGCTCGCGAGTGTTTTTCTCGGCTCCGAAAGCTTTCTGGTCTATTCAGCGGGGCAGCTGGGCACCACGTTCGCCGCTCCGCTTTACCTCAATGCGCTCCCGTACCTTTTCCAGTGGGTGCGGCACGGCGGGTGGAGATCGTTTCTCAAGGGCACGGCGCTATTTACTGCTGCTGCGGCTGCTCATCACGCCACCCTGCTATTCGGATCGATGTTTTTCGCCATACCAGTGCTTGCGCTGGTTCTCCTCGATCGTGAAGACGGGGAGCGAGTTTCAACTTCGGCATTTATCTCTCGTACCGTCGCCATTTCGATTGTTGTTGGCATCGCTATTGTCGTTGTGCTGTTGCCGTTTTGGATAGCACTGATGCGCTATCCGGTTACGCAGACACCCATTCCGCATGCCAGTCGCGCGAACTTCCTGCTTAGCCCGCAGTGGGGACTGAATTATTTCGTGATTCCTTATGGAGCACTGATTCTGCTCCTGCCATTTATTGTTCTGCGTGGGTCAAGAGTTACGCGACTTCGTCCGCTGCTTCTGGGATTCTGGCTGGCATTTTTAGTTGGCCTGGGCGGTACCACCCCAGTCGGACACCTCCTCCTTGGCCGTGCCTTTCAAGTCCTGACCATGGAACGCTTCAGCTATTGGGCAACGTTGATTGCGTTACCGTTCGTTGGGCTTTTGGCTGCGGAGTTGATCGACAGATATCGCCTGCGCGCTGCCGTGCCTCTCGCCATCGCCGCTGCAGCAACGTGCGCGTTAGCTGTGGCTTGGGCAACATTTCGTCCGGCGGATGCCGAGGACTTCAAGGTGGACTCAGTTGCTTCCTGGCTGAACCGCGACGGTCACGACAAATATCGCTATGTGACCCTCGGTTTCGGAAACAAGATTTCCCGGTTGGCTGTTCTCACCGACGCCAGTAGTGTGGACGGCGAATGGAACTCTGGACGCATGTTGCCGGAATTAACCCACTATGGCGCTGGCGCGCTCACGAGTTCGAAGTACTTCGGAAAGAGTGGACTCGACGCACTTCGCGCCATGCTCGACCACGCGGACCGCTATGGTTTGAAGTGGGTGATCCTGAAGGATCCATATTATGAGCCGCTCCTGTCGTTTACCGGCTGGCGCCGCGTCGATGACCTCGAGGAACGGACCATCACGATCTGGACCCGCGACGGAGTGCCCCCGGCCGAACGGATGAATGCACCGCAGGTCCCGCCTCACTGGCAGGGGCTCATGTGGGGAATTCTACCCTTCGCCAGCAGCATTCTTGCATTGCTCCTCGTACTCCTTCCAGAGAAACAATGGAACACGCAGCGGCAGGAACACCATGTTCCTGGGCAGGAAGATCTTGTGTCGTGGAGGGCAGCCTCGTGAAGAGCGGACGACTGCTTGCGGCTATCATCGTCGTCGCGACTGTAAGTTTGATAGCCATGGGTACGGTATGGCCAAACGACACTGCTCTCGCATTCGCTGGCGGAGAAACTCTGCTTCCTGCGTCAGACTCGCCTGAGGCTGCCGTCACGGATTTGGCGCATCAAATCGGCCGCCGCGCCTGGAGTAAGGCCTACTCGAGCCTGGCCAACAGGGCTGAATTTTCCGAATCGGACTTTGTGCGCGACTTGGCCGGCAGCTACCCTAGTCTTCGTACCTACGCTACTCTGGACAACTTCGATGTGCGTCCTCTTCATGCCTCGGGAAACGAGGCACAGGTGCAGTTGCGCCTTCATTGGTCAACCGTGGTAGGTACGTTTGTAGAGACGCGCGATCTTCGCGTCGTCAAAGAGGGAGACCGCTGGCAACCATACTGGCCGCTGGTCAAGGAGCCTCGTGTGCCTCCGCAGGTCATCCCGGTGAATTATCTTCGCTGGGATGTGATCTATCGCGGCGCCGGTGATGACTGGGGCGCGCAGGACGTCGAATCACCTCATGTGCGCATAGTAGATATGCACCCTGTAGAGCGCGCTGAAGGTGTTGTCATATTGGGCGAGCTTCTCAATGAAGACGTGGTGCCAGCGTATGTCTCCGTCAAAGCGACCCTGCTGGCAAAAAACGGCTCCGCAATAACGACAGAGGACGCATTTGACAAGATCTCCCATCTGCTCCTCCCAAAACAGGTCACGCCTTTCCTTATCACCTTCCCGAACGCCACGCTGTCCGGAGTTGCCAATATTCGCATGGATCCCCTCGCGACTCTGGTGTCGGCGTCGGCCGATCCAGTTGTCGAAATTCAAAATCAAAAGCTGAATCCAGCGCCCGATGCTTCCCTTACCGGACAGCTCACCAACCAGAGCGGGCAGGTCGTGAGCATCGCGCACGTGCTTGGGACGTTCTACGACAAAAACGGTCAGCTGGTCTGGGTGGCTGACCAGTACATCGACCGTGCTCTGCTACCGCAGAATCCGGTCGCGTTCAACATTCATATCCCTGGAGATCTGGCGAGAAAAATCAGCACCGAACGCGCCGTCGTTGCCACCTACAATGAAGGAGCGTTTCAATGACGTTCCGGGTTGCTCTTCTGGTTATCGCGGTAAGCGCTTTTCAGGCTGCCTCGGCTCAAGGCGCGACGATGACCCTGGCTGAGAGCATAACGGCTGGTAGTGCTTTTTCGATTCAGAGCACAGGAAGTGGAAATGCTGTTCTATACATCGTCGGCCTGGGACAAGTCGTCCGGCGCGATGTACGGCTTGGCGAAGCGGTCAATTTTCCTGCCGGTACGCTGTATAATGCCGGTCGCTATCTCATCGTTCTCGCCACAGCAAATGGAAGCGAAAGCCGAGCCTTCAATGTTGTACCCGCCGGCCAGCCTGTCGCGTTGAGTTTTCTGGCCAAGCCCTCGCGACTGCCGGTAAGGCTGCACGACGGTATCACCGGAGCGGTGTATGTGTTCGATCCCTATCAAAATCTGATTACACAACCCACTCCGGTGCTGTTTGAAATATCGACCGGGTCGGGCACGGCCCAGACGCGTAAGGTGCTAACTCGCGATGGTGCCGCCTGGACCGCCATGGATTCCACAGCAAGGGAAGGGGCGGCCCGCTTCGTGGCGCAGCTTGATGGGGTGTCCAGCACGCGTGTAATCCAGCAGGTGCCTGGTGATCCATGTGGACTGAAGATGACCGCGCGCCAAGTCGGTCCAAAGCTCGTGCTGGAAACTGATCCAGTCCGCGACTGCAGCGGCAACATCGTTTTCGATGGCACAATCGTCACCTTCACCGAGACCTATAACGGCGGCGAATCAACCGTAGACGTGCCGCTCAAGCGCGGGGTGGCACGCGTTGAAATGCCTGCATACAGCGACGCAAGAATTTCAGTGGCTAGTGGAGTTGTTATGGGGAATGAAATCCGGTGGCGAGGTAGATGATGAGGTGCCTCACGATCATCTGCCTGCTGTGCGTTGCAACCTCATCGTTTGCAGCTGACGATCCCGAGGTGCACATTGAACCTTCTCATTTGCAGGGCCCCCGGGTTCTTGAGAAGCAGACAGAGGCTGCGGCAATTCGCGACTATCTTCAGGCATGGCACAGCCTGAGATCTGCACTTGCAGAGAGTCGCAGCGAGCTTCTCGATGCAAGTTTTATTGGAGACGCCAGGGATAAGCTAGCTGCGACCATTGTCGAGCAGGATAAGTTAGGTATTCGCACGCGCTATCAGGACCGCGCGCACGATTTGCAAGTCGTGTTCTACTCGCCGGAAGGCCTATCGATCCAGATAGTGGACAGAATCGACTACGATGTCCAGATCCTCGATCATGACAAAGTCATAACAACTCAAAGACTAAATGTTCGCTACATCGCAGTATTGACGCCTTCCGAAGTGCGTTGGAGAGTGCGCATCCTTCAGGGGCAAGCAAACTGAAGCGGTCCTTAAAGCGCTCAGATTGTAAGCATCAAAGCAAGTAATGCAATGGCAAAGGCTCGACCGAAGCTTACCCAGTTGGGGGTCCTAGGAGCAGGAAATGATCTCGGTGGTCGTACCTATTTACAACGAAGAGGAAAACCTGGCTCATTTTCATCAGGCGGTCACTGCCGCTATGGTGAAAACCGGTGAGGATTGGGAACTCGTGTATGTGAACGATGGTTCAAGAGACTCCTCGTTCGATCTAATGATGGGACTCCAGGCGGAAGATCCACACGTTGTGGTGGTCGACCTCTCTAGAAATTGGGGACACATGGGGGCAATCTCAGCTGGGCTACGTTCGGCGCGAGGCGCAGCCGTTATTATCATGGACGGCGATTTCCAGGATCCTCCGGAAGTCCTTCCGCAATTGGTGAACGGCTGGCGCGAAGGAGCTCAGGTGGTTGTGGCGGTCAGGAGGAGTCGGCAGGAGAGCCGCAAGATTCTGGCCAAGTTATTCCCGCTGTTCTATCGAATACTCGCCACGGTTTCCGACTATCCTATTCCATTGGATGCGGGCATCTTTGGGCTGCTCGATCGTCAGGCCGTGGATTCAATCAACTCGATGCGCGAACGCAATCGCTACTTACCAGGACTGCGCGCATGGGTGGGTTATCGTAATGCTGTAGTTCTGTATGACCGGCGGGACCGCGCTGCTGGAGACGGAAAGCTGAGCTTTCTCAGTCGTATCAAGTATGCTACAGATGCGATTACCAGCTTCAGCTATAAGCCCCTGCGACTCTGCCTCCTGTTTTCCTGCCTTGCTAGCTGCGCGGCGATGGTTCTTGTCATATCCACGGTAATCTCCAGGGTTCCCGTGCACTCAATAGGATTTGGCATAGCTGCCGCAATCTTTATCGTCGGCGCTCTGATTCTTCTATGCCTGGGTATACTTGGTGAGTACCTGGGACGAGTTTATGACGAGGTACGCCAGCGGCCTCTGTCGATCATCAACAAGGTGTACTACGCATCAGAGGTTACAGTTGCTGCAAGCAACTCTGGATTCGATTCCGAAGAGGCGACCAGGATTTACAGAGTGGCATAGGTAACCGCGATCAGCGCGACGATACCTGTCCGGATTCCGAATTGCAGGTCGGGAGTCCGCGTTCGATTGCTGAACCCTCTTCATAGTCATTCCATGTTTCGATCAGCAGGAACGGAATTGGGCTGTCCAAAGGATAATACTTCTTCGACAGTACCATAGTATCGCTAAAAGTCTTGCCGCAGCGCGGAGAAATGCGCCGATTGAGGCCCCATGAGGCTTTGCTGTCGTCGAAACTGGACCACACCCCTCCAACCGCAATCTTATCGGGATATTTCCATTCCATTCTTTGGTAGAAATCTGTAAGGTAATCTTCTCCCCATCCGCTACCATCCGGCTTCCAACCGGCCTTGCCCGGATTGATCCACGCATAGTAGCCATCGAACGCGTTAGGGTATTGTCCGGGCCCGTCTTCATAGATGAGCAGCGGCGGCGTATCCCACTTGGTGAGATCCGCCCGCACGCGATTCCAGTCTGTACGTCCGCCCTTCGGGAAAATGAAGATGACAGGCCGTCCTTGGTACGTCAGGTAAGCCTCTCTTCCCGGTGAGTTCGCCGCAAGGTACTGATCATGAAACATTTTGAAATCGGCGAGAGCAACATCTGTCGCTCCGTCCTCTTCGCTCGTTTCGTCGTAGAACATGGCAATGTGGAAGTGCTCTGCCGCCGCCGCCTGCTGCAGCAGCGTATAGCTGGCGCCGATGAAGGGTTCGCGGTCGCCGTACCAGTCCACCACGAATCCAGAAATTCCCAGGGCCTTCGCTTGTTGGATTTGGCGGCGGACCATCTGGGGATCGTGTGAGGAATATCCGACTGAAATATGCTTCGGGTGTCCGAACCATGGTTCATAGACAGCCAGAACTTGTGTCGGCTGGCCGCCCTGCACCGCCTTCGACCGCAAAAGCCTATTGGAGTCCTGTTGATTGCATCCATGAGGCAAGAGAAGGCAAAAAAGCAGCCCAGCGCATACTCGTTCCAGAATAAGCATAGGAATTTCAAGTTAGAAGCGCGCGAAACAACTCCGGGTTGTTGCCGCCCCACAAAAAGATACCTGGACTGCGATTTCGGGCAGCATGAAGGCCTGTTGCGAGCATCTGAGAATCTTGCAGAGTGAAAGGACTAGAGTCCAAAACTCTTGTTCGCCTTCGTTGTAGACGACACTACCTGATTGTCTTATAAGCTGGAGCGCCGGAACCGTGCCTGCGGTGATCAAGGATTCGAGGACTCTTCAAGCCCGTATTGTTTCCGGAAGCTTCATTCTGCTTGCGGGCTCGAGCCTGGCGACGGGAATCAACTTTGCGTACAACGTCGCAGTTGCGCGGTTTCTGGGCCCCGTCGGCTTTGGCCACGCCACCGTTGTCTACACGCTGCTGATTCTTATTTCTGCAGTAACCCTCTCCTTCCAGATTGTTGCTGCGAAGCTGGTTGCGCAACAGACATCTCGGGAAGGTCAGGCTGCCGCGTACCGGCACCTCCATTGCGGCGCGTGGGCATGTGGCATCCTCGTAGCCGTTGCTTTACTGATCTTTCGAGTACCGATTGCTGCATACCTGAAGCTGCCCAGTCCCGCTCTCATTTCTTTGCTTGCGATCGGGGCGGCATTCTATGTCCCCTTGGGGAGTCGGCGCGGATTCATCCAGGGCACCTGCCGATTTCGCTTCCTGGCGACGAACCTTGTCTTGGAAGGAGCAGTGCGGTTTGGCGGATCGCTTTTTCTTGTTCTCGCTGGACTGGGCGTTCATGGAGTCATTGCCGCCAATGCTGCTGCGATTGCCGTCGCTTACCTTAGTGCTGCTTCGAAATTGGGGTACCCCGTCCCTAATCCCGTTCGACTACCGGACGGCATTCGGGAAGTACTGCATGGCATAGTCTTCTTTTCCGGACAGATGCTCATAAACAATTGCGATATCGTCCTCGTAAAGCACTTTTTTGTGCCTTCTCTCGCGGGTCTATATGCCGCGGTTGCCATGGTAGGCCGGGTAATATTTGCTTTTTCGTCGGCGGTGGTCAACAGCATGTTTCCTCTTGTGGCTGGTACCAGAGAGGAGGAGAGAAGGAATCTCAAGGTTATTGCCACATCATTACTGCTTGTGCTCGGTGTCGGCTCTGTTCTGGCTTTAGGGTTGCGCATTGCCCCCGCTAGCATCTGGACAACCTTCTTCGGAGCAGACTTCGCATTAACCGGAAAGCATGGACTACCGTACCTCCTGGCACTATACGCTATTACCACTGTTATCTACTCACTGAGCGTAGTCATCATTACTTACGAGATGTCGTACAAGATAGCCAATACCAGCTGGGTCCAGCTCGCTTTCAGTGGAGTTGTGATTGCCGGGATATGCCGGTTCCATTCATCACTGCAACAAGTCATCGTCGTGCAGCTGGTGCTCATGGTTGTTCTCCTTGCAGTCGTAGCGCTGCCATTCTTGCTTGATTCCATCAAATATTCGAGACGGTGCCACACTGCGCTATCCGCTCCGATCCGTATCATCCGACGCGTAGCGGAAGACGAGGTCATCGCTGAGTTTCTTAGGAGTGACTTCGAAAACCCGGCGTTTCGCGATTACCAAGACTCGCTGCGCGATATCGTCATGAAGCCGAACCTCGAGGATGCTGCGGAGAACGCCAAGCGTCGCGCGCTTCTATTCATCCGCCATCTTTCTTTATGGAAGGAACTGCCAGCCGGAACCGAATGGTACGAAGCTGAAATCCGGGAGGCAAGCCTCGATCAGATCAGAGCCTTCCCCCGGGCCCACTGGCGGAAGATTGCCTGCGGCAACTACTCGGTCACAGAAGTTGCCGAGCGCATACGGAGACGAGAAAAGGTCATAGACCCAGGCTTTTTCGCGAAAATCAATGCAATTCGCGACCGCCTTACTGAGGAAGAGGATGTGTTTGTCGGTTCTGTCGTCCTTATCGGCCTAAATGAGAGCGAACCGCTGACCATCTTGGATGGAAATCATAGACTGGTTGCGGCCATGCTCGCATCGCCGAGCAGAGTACAGAAATTGCGGTTCTTATGCGGGCTATCGCCCAGGATGGCCCAATGTTGCTGGTACAAGACTAACCTTGCGACTCTCGTGCGGTATGGCACCAACCTTTTGATGCAGGTGGTGCGTGATCCTGAAGCGGAGTTAGACCGACTTCTCGAAAGCTCCGGGTAACCAAATGACCGTTTAAAGCTTCCGAACTAGTTCGCAGATTTGGAAACTGAGGGAAGAAAACGAACACATGACGACGCTGATACGACCTGTCATTGTCAGGCAGCTACCCAAGAGGTTAAACGTGCGGCAGCGGAGGCTCTTCTTTCGTGACTTGCTGAAGCATATGGATGGCGACCGTCCACGGATTGTGCTCGATTGTGGCAACTTGCGCGAGTGTGACAAGTCCGGGGTTCTTCTGCTGCTCCGCTGCCTAGAGGAGGCGATGAAACGTAATGGTGACGTAAAGCTCGCTAACATTGGTCCCGCCACGCGCGAATTATTGGAGAGGACTCGCGCGAAGCGCCTATTTGAAGTTTTTGACACTCCGGCTCAGGCGGTTGATAGCTTCTATCGGTTTGGCGCAGGTGCCGTGTCGCCGGCCTTTCTGTCGGAAAATTTGCAGGGCGTGTCGGAGAGCGCAGCTTGACCGACCACTCTGAACGCGGAGGGTTCCCCGTGAAATCCGGAGGTACATTATGAAAGTCACAACCAGTAGGATATGGAGAACGGTTGCAATCTGTCTGGCTCTAACTCTTGCCGTGCCATTCGGCGAAGCCGGAACTCCTCAGCAGCAGGCATCCGCCGCGCAGCAAGGCGGACAGGGTCAAGCCCAGCCCGCCGAACCGACCCCGAACCCTGCGCCGAAGAGTCAGGTCGAGGAAATCCCCGATGATCCTTCTCCGGCCCCTTCTGCAACTGCAGCCGAGCGTCAACAAGCCCTTGCCCAGCAGGAATCACCTGTCCAGCAGCAGCCTGCGCCACGCGAACCGGTGGGCACTGCGGCCGCGCCCTACGAAAGGCCGATAGGTGTTCCAGCTTCGCGCCCCGCCGGGGCTGCCATTGCACCTTCAAAGCAGAAGCGCCGGAGTTCTATCGGGATTAAGCTGGGCTTGCTGGTTGCGACAGGTGTTGCAGTGGGAACCGTCGTGGGGTTATCCAGCGCCAGTTCGAGCCGGCCACATTAGAAACTGGGAGCCAACACAAGACGATCATGCACGCGAAGTCCGATATACGCAGGCCCCGATTTCTGAGCTTCTCGGGAATCGATGGTGCCGGAAAAAGCTCGCAGATTCACGCTCTCCGCACTATGGCTGCGGCTGCCGGTTTGCGGGTTCTGGTTGTCACATTTTGGGACGATGTCGCCACTCTCACCCGGTTGCGGGAAACTGCCGGATACGCGATCTTCAAAGGGGACAAAGGCGTCGGGAGTCCCGAAGCACCCATCAATCGTCGGGATAAAAATGTTCGATCACGCATAATGACCGCAGTTAGGCTCGGCCTTTATTTACTCGACTCCATTTCCCTTCGGTGTGTTGTGAACCGGGTGCTCAGATCCAATGCAGATCTCATCATCTTCGACCGGTATGCGTACGACGAGCTAGCCAATCTCGACTTGCGCAATGCCGCCGCCCGGGCCTATGCCCGGATGATCATGCGCCTTGTGCCCAAGCCTGACATCAGCTACCTGCTTGATGCAGATCCGGCACAGGCTCGCGCGCGAAAGCCCGAATATCCTGTCGAGTTTTTGCACGCGAGCCGGGCTTCGTACCTGCATCTCAGCAGATTATTGGGCAGCATAACGGTCATACCAGCGCTTCCGATCGAGGAAGTCGAATGCCTCGTTCTTAGGCAGGCTTCGATGCAACTCTGCTTCGAGAACGCTCAAGACTCGTCATCGGCAGTGGCACAAGAGAAAACACGCGTGCCTGAGAGTTCTTCTTTTTGAAATCACTGGTGCCAGGAATCGCGTCGGTTGTAGTGCTATTGCATCGCGGAAGTAGAATCTGGAGCATGCGGCGGCGAAGCCGCGATCTCATTCATGGGCAACTCCAGGGCAAACAGAGACGAATTTCCCTGGTCTGCGCGTACCCAGATTCCGCGGAATGCCTCACGCAATTCAGGATGCGCCGCCAACAGCTCGGTCATTACTTCGACTGCCTGCTTGCGTGCCGCGACCGGATCCCGCAATTGAGCCGCCTGGTTGGTATCCGGTAAATAGTGCACCACAAAGTCCAGCCCGCCTAGAGCCCCGGAAGTCTCGTAGCCCATCACTTGAAAGACTGAGCCGTTAGAATTGAGCGGCGTTGGGCTGCCTGAAGGCAGCCCAACAGGACGCACCTGGCCCTCCTCGCGATTGAGCTTTTCCAGGTTCGGGCTTGAAAGAAAATCTGCAGGACCCAGCAGAAAAGCGGCCGTCTGGTAATAGAACCAAGCGTTCCAGTTCATTTTCTTCTGCGAATAGTCGCGAGCCTGCTCCCAATACCACACGCCCCCGTGCCCGGCCATGGTCATTGGCTTTGCGAAAAACCCTGCCAGCTTCCATTGATTCGTTCCCGTCTCATTCAAAACCAACGCGATCTGCTGCGGCGCGCGTACACCTGTCGCATGCAGAATAGCGACGGCATATTTACCCGCCGGCAGGTCGGAAAAATTCAGTACCACCGTCATGGACGACGATGCCGGAGTGCAGAAGAACTGTATACCAGAGCCTCCCGTCTGGTCCTGCGTGGCATCAAGGACATAGATATGATCGACCGTCAGGCTCGCTTGCTGGAGCCGCGGCTTGAGCGCCTCGGTGGTAGAGGCGATACCGCCGAAGTTCGCGGCTACCACGGCAATTGTATTTGCCCGCAAACCGTCAATGTCCCCGCTTTCTACCTCGCCCACCATGCTGCGTGCAACGTCGGCAAGCATATCCCGTTGTACAGCGGTGAGTTGCGAAGCCGTCATGCAGGTCGCACTCCTTGCGTCAGGCACTGATAGCCCTGCAATGAGCACCAACGACCACCGCCGTGCATAACTCTTAAAGCTCTTGACAAGCACTTCCGAAGACCTCATGGGAGGATTGTTTCCGCAAGCAACTTAGATGCTCAGATTTGAAAGAACGTTTTGCGCCCTGAAGGCTCGACGACAGCCGCAACTCTCCAAAGCCGGCGGCAAGCTACCACGTTACTCTCACCACATGGGCGCGCCTCCGTCTTCGTCGACTGCAGCACGGCTTTATGCCATCGATAACGATTCATTTTCGGGACACCCGCAACCCCTGATTCTGTGGGATACTTGGCCAACCGCGAGGTGACCGATGAGCAAGGAAAACCCGTATGCTGAGTTCTTACGTAGTCAGGATCCCCTGAAGATTCTTCCAGCAACCGCGCGGAAGATCGAAGCCATACTCGAAGAACTGGGGGCGGAGCGCGTCGATCAGCCGCCCGCTCCCGGCAAGTGGTGCGCCCGCGAAATCGTTTGTCATCTCGCCGACTGCGAGTTGACCTTCGGTTTTCGCCTGCGCCAGACCCTTAGCGAGGACCATCACACGATCCAGCCCTTCGATCAGGAGAGCTGGGCCGCCCATTACGACGCCTACGGCACCCATGATGCGCTCGCGGCCTTCCACGCGGTGCGCAACTGGAACCTGGCTCTCATTCGGTCTCTTCCTCCCGAGACGCATAAGAAACCGGTCACTCACCCGGAGCGTGGCCCCATGACCTTTCGGACGATCATTGATACCATGGGCGGGCACGACATCAATCATCTGCGCCAGCTCGAGGCGATCGCCAAAAAGTTCGCTCCCGAGCACTCCGCGATGGCAGCAAGCGGTTAGTGTGGCTTCGCTACGAGGATGTTCCTGCCGAACCTGAACTGCGGTCCCACCGAGAATCGCACCGTCCACCCGCCGTTCTCGAGTAGATCGTTGAAAAGGTGCCAGTAAACCAGATCGCTCTGCATGCGCACCCCAAAATTCCGCGTCACCTTCCAGTCAATGCCTCCCCCGAATCCGTAAAATCCCTGCCAGTCGACCTTGTATCCCTTCGGAGCAAGCTGGTTCACCACCTGCACGGCGAAGGGGTCGGTCGGATGCGGTGTAACCCTCTGCCGGATTGCTCCTAGCGATGGCCTGATAAAAAGCGTCACCTTCTCGAATCGCCGGTATTCAAATTGAGGTCCTGCCGCCAACGTTTGCGAAAACGCGTCTGTAGGCACGCTCAACTGGTAGCCGGGGGGCAATACACCGATGGAGATCAGGTATTCAATTTCCATCTCGAGCTGTTGCTGAAGTGACGGCTTCAGTTGATTTGGCGTCAGGGAATTGTGCCCGCTAACGACGGAATAGTCGAAACCCGCGGCGAGCCAGCTCCTCAGATTGCGTCCCACCTGCAGGTGGTAGCCTCTCTCTGCCAGGTTGAGTGATGGTGTTTCGAAATAGCTGAATCCGTTGAAGATGTCGTATTGCGGAACATCGGTCTGTTGAGCACGGGCAGGCTGCGAAAACAATACTAGGATCAAAGCTAAAACAGCTGCTGCAACCAACTTCGTTGGTTGCAACCTGAGCAGAATCATCAACTTTTCCTCCAGTGTCGAACGCCGTATCAAAACCGCCGCGAGCAACCCTTGTCAATATCCATGAAGCGGAATTCGTCGCTTGGGAACCGGCCAAGTACCGAAATTGCACTAAAATACCCAGAAGCCTCGTGGCGGCAGTCCCTGAATCCGTCGCTGGCGCTGGCGCATCCATTCTTAATTCAGACCATGATCGAGCTCCCTCTCCCTGAAGCCCTGACATTCGACGACGTACTTCTCGTACCCGCCTATAGCGATGTGGTTCCCGCGAATGTGAGCACCCAGACCCGGCTCACGAAAAGCATTCTGCTGAACACACCTCTGCTCAGTGCCGCGATGGACACCGTAACCGAATCCCGTCTGGCCATTGCCATGGCACAACAGGGAGGTCTCGGCATTATCCACCGCAATCTCACACCCGATCAGCAGGCGAGTGAGGTGGACAAGGTCAAGCGCTCCGAGAGCGGAATGATCGTCGATCCGGTAACCATATCGCCGGACCGGCCCATTTCCGATGCTCTGGAAGTCATGCGCCGCTACAAAATCTCCGGCGTTCCGGTGACCAAGGACAAGCGGCTGGTCGGCATTCTCACCAATCGCGACTTGCGCTTCGAGACCCGCACCGACATTCCCATCGGCGACGTGATGACCAGGGAGAACCTCATCACAGTACCCGTGGGCACCACGCTCGAAGAAGCCGAGCACATCCTCCATCAGCACCGTGTCGAAAAGCTTCTCGTCGTCAACGGCGATTACGAGCTGAAGGGCCTCATCACCGTCAAGGACATCCAGAAGAAACTGAAATATCCCAACGCTTCAAAGGACGAGAAGGGGCGCCTGCGCGTGGGCGGCGCGGTCGGCGCCACCGGAGATTACCTCGAACGCGCGGCTGAGTTGGTCCGGAATCGCGCGGATGTGCTGGCGATCGACTCGGCGCATGGACACTCGTCTCGGGTTCTCGATGCGGTGCGTCAGGTGAAGAAGCAATTTCCGGACGTAGGCCTGCTTGCTGGCAACATCGCCACGTACGAGGGCGCCAAGGCGCTCATCGAGGCGGGCGCCGACGCCGTGAAGGTCGGCATCGGACCCGGATCGATCTGTACGACGCGTATGGTCACCGGCGCCGGCATGCCGCAGATCACGGCCATCAGCGAGGCATACCGCGCAGGCAGGGAATTCGATATCCCGATCATCGCCGACGGTGGCATCAAATATTCAGGCGATGTAGCGAAAGCCATTGCGGCAGGGGCGAGCGTGGTCATGATCGGCTCGCTCTTCGCAGGAGTCGACGAGAGTCCCGGCGAGACCATTCTTTACCAGGGCCGCTCTTTCAAAGCCTATCGCGGCATGGGATCGCTCAGCGCCATGGCGCAGGGCTCCGGTGAGCGCTACTTTCAGGGTTCGCAGGACATCGGCGGCGAAACCGGCCGGCAGGAGAGCGTTGTCTCTCGCGAACAGAGCAACCAGAACCGGCTCGCCAAGTTTGTCCCGGAGGGCATCGAAGGCCGCGTACCTCATCGCGGACCCCTTGAGGCTATGGTGTACCAGCTTGTTGGCGGACTCCGCTCCGGCATGGGCTATCTCGGCTGCGCCACCATCGAGGAGATGCAAACCCGGTCTCGATTCGTGCGTATTTCCAATGCCGGCCTGCGCGAGAGCCACGTCCACGACGTGATCATCACTCGCGAAGCCCCGAACTACCACGTCGAGTAGAGGACAGCCGAGTAGAGGACAGCTAGGATCGCAGCATTTGCGCCGAAGGGGTGTGTGCCTGGACGGCCAGTCCGCGCTTCCTCAGGATTACCCTTCTGCGCGCGCGCCAGTCTTCGTTCAGGCCGATCAGCTCCCACTGCACCTCAGGCGAGAGATGCCGCAGGACCACGTCGGTAGACGGGTGGATCCTCAAAATCGGAGCAACCAGGTACAGCAGCGGCGGCTCGTCGGATAGCTCCATTTCTGGGAAATATCCATGCGTCTGAAATGCATTTTCGCGCTGCAATTGCCGCACCCGTGACCAGTAATCCAAAGCCTGCAGGGGAAGGTGAAGGCTGTCGTCGGCCTTGAGTTCCAGTACCGCCAGACGCCCCGTGCGGGTTACCGTCAGCAAATCGAGCATGCCGCGATCTCCCGCCGCGAACGCCGGAACCTGCGAGTAAACAATATCGGCGCGAAGCATCGGCTCGATCTCGCCGATATCCCTCCGCAGCGCCGATTCCAGCCATCGCTCCGGCTGCAGCCGGAAGACCGGATTCCGCCGCGATCCGCTCGCTTGCCGATGCTCAAAGAGCCTCTGCGTCAGCTCTTGAAACAGGCTCGCGGTCTCCCCGGCGAGCGGGGTTTCGTTCGCGCCCGCTCCGAACGTGATCAGGTCCTGTCGTGCAAAAGACCCCGGCGCCAGTCCATGCCGGATTCGCGCGTACTCCAGCCCGTGCAGTGCGAACGAGATCTCTGTGGCGCTTCGTGCCTGAACTTCGGTCACTGCCTGCAGACCCGGATTTAGCAGCCCCAGCACACGATCGATTTGGGGCGCAAAGCGCTCAAGCGCTGACTGCGGATTGAACGCATGGACCAGTTCCGCCTGAACATTGCCGGCATCACGTACATCGAGCGGCGTCAGCAATTCGGCGCGCTCATCCAGTTCACAAACTTCCCACTTTGCCGCGTCGTGCAGCCATGGAATGCGCGTGCAGGTCGTTCTGCCCTTTCCCGGAGGAACAACAATCTTCACGCCTTCATAAAATCGCCGTCCTTCGCCGCGCTCGCGGCAATATGCAAGCCACAAGATTCCAAGTGTGAGTATCCCGTCGATAATAGCTTGCGACTCCTGCGCGTTCACCGCGATGACACTCCAGGCCGATGTCCCACGGGTCAGCACCCCGCGCGCGTACGCCGGGCCGAAGCTGTGCTCCAGATCCGCTGCTGTACGAAAGCCATCGGCCGTCCACCCGTGAAAACTTCTCCGCAGAACCCGCTCCAGCACCTGAAGGTATTTCGACCGCGTCGCGTCGCGCGTCGAAGCAGGACGTCGGTCGCTGTTATCAACCAGCTCCAGCATCTGCGCCTTCGTTTGACCAAACCGCCTGGTTTCCAGCCGCAACGAAGCCTTCCGGTGCTCGAGAGCACTGATTCTGCGGACCAGGTTTCGCTCCTCCGACCAGAGGTGCAGCAGGCAGCGGCCCTGTTCTGTCGAAAGGGAATAGCGCGCCGATCGCATATCAAAAATTACGCGGCCGTCTTCAAGGATGGCCGCCCCCGGATGCTCGGCCAGGAAATCCTCGAGTTCCCGCGCCAGCTCAGCGGTGGGAAGTTCCGTTGTGGCTCGGGGCATTGCCACGATCATGTGTGGCAGGGAAGTCGCGTAGCAAGTGAAATGCTACCAGCCTCTACTCTTTCGTAACGAGGTAATGTGGGCCACATGATGGCGTGAATGCCAGTCATAGAGAGCCGCCACCTCCTCCAGGGTATGCCGACCGCTCTCCGGATGGTTATACCCGCGCTTCCACTGTCCCTCCGTTAGCGACTCGAGCAGTGCAACCCATCGCCGGTGCAGCGCCTCAAGCAGTTCGAGCGACACCTCAACCGGCAGGGTCTTTCCGTCGGGCAACTCCGCCCAGAGCTTTTCGTCGTATGGCTTAATCGTCGGCCAGTCTTCCGTCAGGGCCAGCCGTGTCCGCACACACGCATTCATATGGCTGTCGGCGACGTGATGCACTAGCTGTCGCACAGTCCAGCCGCCTTTGCGATAGGGAGTGTCAATCTGCGAGTCATTCATGCCGTAAACAGCGGCCCGCAGGTTTTCCGGCAGAGCAGAAAGCGTGGCTATGCAGGCGCTGCGCTGCTGAGCATCGAGGACCTCCGGACGCTCAAACATGCCGATCGGGTAGCGTGAATCGAGAACCGTTTGGGTCGCCATATTCAACTCTTACGACTTAGCTTGCCCCGAAAGCGGGCTTTTGAAAAGGCAGGATTTTAACATTGGTCGTAAATGCCAGAAAATAAACCTCGCTCAACGCGAGTTGTCGATTCAGATCAATGCGTCCGGGCGTGCTGAACGACTTTGACACGCCCGACAGGCTTACGAGTGATGGTGGTAGTGGTGGTGACGATGGTGGTGATGCGTCGAGGCGAACGCCGATGCCGAAAATGCCAGCACCGCACAGAGCAAAACAATTGTCTTCATATATGAGCCGATGTTAGCAAGGCCCGGCTGTGAATCCCCGTGAATTCCCGGGAGGAATATCCGAAGTTACTTGAGACTCTATGCTCGCCCCGCCCTGAACCGAAAGGGCCTACCCCTTCATCTAAAATTTAGACAACTATGACACTCCCGCCATCTCCCGCCGAGGATGTTCCACAACACAAAAAGTATTTTCTCGACAAGTTCGGAATCACCGAGCGTCTCCTCGAGCGCTGCCTCGGCGAAGCTCTGTCCGCCGGAGGCGACTACGCTGACCTCTACTTCGAGTCCATCGCCTCTACCGCCATCGGCATCGACGAATCACTCGTCAAGACCGCCAGCCAGGGCGTCAGCGCCGGCTGCGGTGTCCGCGTTGTCAGCGGAGAGCGCACAGGATACGCCTACACGGACGACCTCTCGCCCGACCGCCTGCTCCGCGCGGCTCGCACCGCCGCCCTCATTGCCAGCGGTCCCGCGAAGCAGCCCGTCCAGGGCTTTACCCAGACAAAAGCGCCCAGCCTTTATCCGGCTCCAGCTGTCGACCTCGACAGCGACCTCTCCGCCAAGCTTGATCTCGTCATGCGCGCCGACCGGGCCGCTCGCGCCTATGATCCACGCATCACCCAGGTTCGCGCCAGCTATTCCGACGAGTTGCGCCGCATTCTCATCGCTGCCTCCGATGGAACCTTTGCCAGCGACACCCAGCCCCTCGCCCGTCTGAATGTCTTCGTACTTGCTAAAAGCGAGGATCGTACCGCTCGCGGCACATCCGGCGGAGGAGGACGCGTCGAAATCGACCTCTTCCAGACCGAGAAGACGCCCGAGCACTTCGCGCGTGAGGCTGCGCGTCAGGCGATCCTTCAACTAGGCGCCGTACCCGCCCCCGCCGGCGAGATGGAAGTCGTGCTCGGCCCCGGATGGCCCGGCGTCCTGCTGCACGAAGCTGTGGGACACGGCCTCGAGGCCGACTTTAACCGCCGCAAGACATCAGCCTTCGCCGGCCTGATCGGCCGCCCTGTAGCTAGCTCCAAAGTCACGGTTGTCGATAACGGCATCATGCCCGGTCGCCGTGGCTCACTTAACGTCGATGACGAAGGCTCCGCAACACACGAAACCGTTCTCATCGAAAATGGTATTCTCAAGGGCTATCTCACTGATAAGCTCTCCGCGCGCCTCATGGACATGCCCTATACAGGTAATGGCCGTCGCGAGAGCTATCAGCAGATCCCCATGCCGCGCATGACCAATACCTACATGCTCGCCGGCGATGACGCCCCCGAGGATATCCTGCGCAGCGTCAAGCGCGGTCTCTACGCCGTCAATTTTGGGGGAGGCTCGGTCGACATCACCAGCGGCAAATTTGTCTTCTCGGCCAGCGAGGCGTACCTGATCGAAGACGGTAAAATCACCGCGCCTGTTCGTGACGCGACCCTGATCGGTAACGGTCCTGAAGCCCTCAAGTATGTCTCCATGGTCGGCAACGACCTCGAGCTCGACGAGGGCATCGGAACCTGCGGCAAAGACGGCCAGAGCGTCCCTGTCGGCGTCGGCATGCCGACAGTCAAGCTCGACAAGATGACAGTAGGTGGCACTGGACGATGAGCACAGTAGCACTTCCCACCGCCGACCTCCAATCCCTCGCCGCCGACATCGTCTCCAGGGCGCTTAAAGCCGGAGCCTCCGACGCCGAAGTCACAATCCGCGAAGGCGACGAATTCTCGACGACCGTCCGCATGGGCGAGGTCGAGACCCTGAAAGAATCTGGCTCGCGCGGCATGGGGCTTCGGGTCCTCATCGCCACTCCCAACGGCCATCGTGTTGCCAGCACTTCATCAAGCGACTTCAGCACGGACGGCGTCGAGCATCTGGTCAGCGGAGCGATCGCGCTCGCCCACGTCACTTCCGAAGACCCCTTCGCTGGTCTCGCCGATGCGAGCGAGTTCGGGAAGCTCGAAGGCGACCTGAAGCTCTACGACGAGGATGTCTACTCGTTGCCGACCGCCGAGCGCATTGAATATGCCCGCCGGGCCGAAGCCGCTGCGCTCGCCTCTGACAGCCGGATCACAAACAGCGACGGGGGCAATTTTGACGCCTACACCGGCCGCAAAGTCTTCGCCAACTCTCGCGGATTCACCGGAGAATACCGCGCATCTTCCTGCTCCATCTCAGCTACACCTATCGCCATCGGTAAAAACGGCGAGATGCAGCGCGACTACTGGTACACTTATGCACGCTCGCTCAAGAAGCTCGATACTCCCGAATCCGTAGGTGCCGAAGCCGCCCGCCGCACCCTCCGCCGTCTGGACGCGCGGCGTGTCAAAACTCAGCAGACGCCCATCGTCTTCGCGCCCGAGATTGCCCGCTCGCTCATAGGCTCCATCTTCGAAGCCGCCAGCGGAGACGCGATTTATCGTGGCGCTTCCTTCCTCGCCGGTCGCCTTGGCGAAAAGATCGCCGATTCATCGGTCACCGTTATCGACGACCACACGATCATCGGAGGCTTCGGCACTTCGCCTTTCGATGGCGAGGGGCTGCCTTCGCGACGTACCGTCGTCGTCGAGCGTGGAGTGCTTACCAACTACCTGCTCAACACCTACACCGCCCGCAAGCTCGGAATGAAGAGCACCAGCAATGCCTCGCGCGGCCTCGCTGGAAACCCCGGAACGGGCGCTGGAAATCTCTTCCTCGTTGCCGGCAGCACACCTCCCGAGGAGATTCTCTCAGGCGTTCAGTCCGGCCTCTACGTCACTGAGTTGCTTGGACAGGGTGTCAATCTCGTAACCGGCGACTATTCCCGCGGAGCATCCGGCCTGTGGGTCGAGAATGGCCAACTCACGTACCCGGTGCAGGAGATCACCATCGCCGGCAACCTCCAGCAGATGTTCCAGAACATCACTGCCATCGGAGACGACCTTGTATTCCGCGGCGCCGTCGCATCTCCCACGCTGCGCATCGACGGCATGACTATTGCGGGAGAGTAGTCCCGAGAGAGTAGTCTCAGACTAGTGACACTGCTCTCCTCATCCGTAGCTTTTGATCCGGGCAACCCTACTTGGGCCGAAATCCCCGCCCGCGCCGCCGTCTTCGCGCTTTTCGCGGCTGACGACCGCGCCGAACCCTACATCAGTCGCACACCCAATCTGCGCAATCGCCTCCGTCGCCTGCTCGACGTAAAGCCGACTCAGTCGAAGCGCCTGCGCCTCACCAAAAGCGTCGCCCGCATCGAGTACACACTCACCGGTTCAGACTTCGAGTCCTGGTTGCTACTCTACGAAGCCTCGTCCGCCGCCTTCGGTGAACGTGCCCGCAAGCGCCTGCATCTCCGGCCGTCGTCTTTCCTTCGAATGACGATGGACAACGCCTATCCCCGCGTTTACGTAACCAATCGCATTACAAAATCCGCAGCCGCCGATCTCTTTGGACCATTCCCATCCCGTGCCGCCGCCGAATCCTTTCTCGAAGCCATGCTTACCCTCTTTGAGCTGCGCCGCTGCTACGAAGACCTCAACCCCGACCCGAGCTTTCCCGGCTGCGTCTACTCCGAGATGAAGAAGTGCCTCGCGCCCTGCTTCAAGGGCTGCACCGACGAGCGCTATGCGCAGGAAGCCGCAGCTGTACACGCATTCCTCCGCACCCGTGGCCAAAGTCTCATCGACGACCTCAGCCGCCAGCGCTCTGCAGCCTCCGACGCTCTTGACTTTGAAAGAGCCGCCGACATTCACGCTCGCATCGGCAAAGTCGAAGCCGCGGCAAACCTTGCTTCTCCTGCGGTTCACACACTCGCCGCGCTCAACGGCGTCATTGTGCAGCCATCGAGTGAGGAAGGCCACGTCGCGCTCTTCCTCCTCAACCGGGGCTCGCTCGCTGGAACGGCTCTCTACTCTGTCTCCGGCATGCGCCATCCGAACGAGCAGTCCGGTTCGTCCTCGCTTTTCGCCCACCCTGCATCCATCGCTCCGGTCGCTCTCGATGCGTCGCCAGTCGTCCAGCTCGCCGCCCATGACGAATTGGAGACGCGCCTGGATGCTGCCCTCAACACCCTCGCAGTCCGATCTGCCAGGAGCACGCAGCAGCTTGTCGATCACCTCAGTCTCTTCTCGCGCTGGTACTACCGCCCTCAGGGGCGCCGTACCGGCGAAGTCGTGTTCGAGGGTGCTCCCGGGCAAGTGAAGAAGCAGCTCATGCGTGCCATTTCTCGGGTCTACCGGCAATCGCAGGCCGTCGCTCAGGACGCAACTCAGCCAACCACCGCTCCCGCATCGTCATAAAATCTGCGGAACCTCCAGACCCTGCCGATGCGTATCGGTGTTCAATCGCCAGTTCTCCGCCTGCCTGAACGGCGAGTATCTTGGAACACAGAAAACCAATCCGGAGCGCGGTAATGCTCGACGATATTCGCTACGCACTGCGGCAATTCGCCAAGGCACCTGGATTCACCGCCACCGCCATCCTGACCCTCGCCCTCGGAATTGGGGCCACCACGGCCATCTTCACACTCGTCTACGCCATCCTCCTCAAATCTCTGCCCGTCGCAGACCCCGGCGGGCTCATACGCGTCGGAGACAACGAGAACTGCTGCATCAACGGCGGCATGCAGGACAATTGGTCTCTGTTTTCCTATTACGCCTACAAGCAATTTCGCGACAACACTCCCGAATTTTCCCAGCTTGCAGCGTTCCAGGCCGGACACACCCTCCTCGGCGTCCGCCGCGAGGGCAGTAATCACCCCGCGGAGTCTTTCGCTGCCGAATACGTTTCGGGCAATGCCTTCGATACCCTTGGAATCAACGCCTATGCGGGCCGTCTGCTTCGGCCTTCCGACGATCAGAAGGGAGCTTCGTCTGTCGCTGTAATCAGCTTTCGCACCTGGCAGCAGAAATTCGGCCAGGACACATCGGTCATTGGAGGCGCATTCATCTTCAATGGACATCCCGTTACCGTCGTGGGTGTCACGCCGCCTGGCTTTTACGGCGAACGCCTCACCAGTGATCCCGCCGCCTTCTGGATTCCCCTCAGCAGCGAGCACATTCTGAGCGAAACCAGCTCCATCCTTGAACGAGGTGACCTTCAGTGGCTCAACCTGCTCGGTCGCTTCAAGCCCGCGATGGACCCGAAGCAGGTCGAGACAAAGCTCCAGGTTGAGCTGCGCCAGTTCCTTCAAAGCCCGCTCGCCAAGGTCGAACCGGGCGACTTCGTGCTGATACCGAAACAAACGCTTCATCTCACCCCCGGCGGGGCCGGCGTTCAACGCATGCAGGAAGAATCGAAGGATGCTCTCCACATTCTTATGTGGGTTTCCAGCTTTGTCCTGCTGATCGCTTGCGCTAACCTGGCTAACCTGATGCTCGTGCGCGCCACCACCCGCAGACATCAGACTTCAGTCCGCACCGCCCTTGGCGCCCCGCGTAACCGACTTGTTCAGCAGGCGTTCACCGAAAGTCTCGTCCTCGCCATCCTTGGCGGAATCGCTGGTTTGGTGGTTGCCTATGGAGGCGCAAGACTCATTCTCAATCTCGCTGCGGGAAAGAGCTATCTGCCGATCCAGGCCAGCCCTTCTCTGGCCGTGCTCACGTTCGCATTCGGGGTTTCGCTCGTCACCGGCATTCTCTTCGGAGTGGCGCCAGCATGGATGATGGCCCACACCGATCCCATTGAAGCCTTGCGCGAGGGCGGCCGGACCATGAAGCAGAGCGGCCTCTGGACCCAGAAGAGCCTGGTCGTCCTTCAGGCAGCCATCTCGCTGGTCCTGCTCTGCGGCGCCGGTTTGCTCACGCAGAGCCTTCGCAACCTTCACAATCAGCATTTTGGATTCAATACATCGAACCGCTACATCGTTCATATCGATCCAACGATGGCAGGCTACAAGATCGAGCAGCTCGATGCCTTCTACCGCCAGCTTCACGACACGCTCGCCGCCATTCCTGGGGTCAAATCCGTCGCCTACTCGCTCTATACGCCGATGGAAGGAAATAACTGGGGCGAAACCGTCTTTTTTGAAGGCAGACCCGCTCCACCGCCGGGGAGTAACGAGCAGAACGCCTCATGGGTACGCGCGAGCACCGGATACTTCGACACGATTGGCACAAAGATCATCGCTGGTCGTGGTATCACCGAGGATGACACCGCAGCCACCCGCCCCATCGCAGTCGTGAACCAGACCTTTGCGAAAAAGTTCTACAAAGATGGAAACCCCATCGGCCAGCACTTTGGCGACTGGGATCAGGGACACGCTGCAATGTATGAGATCGTCGGCGTCACCGAGGACACGAACTACTGGCAGCCCACCACCAAAATAAGGCCAATGTTCTTCCTCGCAGCCACCCAATGGGTGAAGCTTGACGATTCGCGCCAGGTGACGTTCGAGGATGTCTCCCACATGGCCATGGATTCGATCGCCATTGAAACCAGCCACAATGTTGCCGGCCTGGAGTCGCAGGTGCGACGAATACTCTCGCAGCTCAACCCCAATCTCACCGTGATCGATTTCCAGACCTTCAGCGAACAGGTGGAGCAGCAGTTCAATCAGCAAATCCTGGTCGCTCGCCTCACGTCCCTCTTCGGTCTGCTCGCGCTCATCCTCGCTTCCATCGGACTCTACGGCCTCACCGCGTATTCCGTGGCGCGGCGAACGGGTGAAATTGGTGTTCGTATGGCGCTCGGCGCCGACCGGACCAATATCCTTCGCCTCGTCCTGAAGGGCGCATTCGTTCAAGTTGCCTTGGGGCTCGCCTTCGGTATCGTCCTCACCATCCTGCTTGGACGGGCCGTTTCCAGCCAGCTCTTTGGAGTCAAACCCTATGACCCGCTCATCCTGCTGATCACGATCCTGGTGCTTGGATTGGCCGCCTTGTTCGCTGCCGTCATTCCTGCTCGCCGCGCCGCCGGCATCGAGCCCATGCAGGCCTTGCGAACCGAGTGAACCCGCGACCGTGAGAGATGCACCTATTTTTCCCTTGCCTTCTTCTTCCTCGCCCTCACCTTGAACCAGATCGGCGACCCTTCAAACCCGAATGCCTCCCGGATCTGGTTCTCCAAAAACCGTTCGAACGCAAAGTGCAGCTTCACATCGCGATCCGTGAATAGCACAAATGTCGGTGGTGCCACCGCGGCCTGTGTCATGTAGAGAATCCGCACCCGCTTCGACATCGGCACTCCGGCCTTCTGAAAATCGATGTGTTCCAGAAAGCGGTTCATCTGTCCCGTCGTTACACGCTTACGCCGCTCCTTCGCAACGCGAATCGCTGTATCTAAGAGCCGGTTCAGATCTCGTCCATCCTTCTGCGCTGTGGCGGCTGAAACAAAGATGACCGGTGCATAGTCGAGATACTTCAGCGCACGCCGCACCTGCTGTTCAAAAATCTTCCGGTCTGCCGGAGGCTTCCCGTCCCTGCGACCCGTTGTCACCAGGTCCCACTTGTTTATGACGATGACCACCGATCGCCCGCTTTCGTGCGCATAGCCGCCGATCGTCGCGTCCGACGCGGTCACGCCTTCCGTGGCATCGATCATCAGCAGGGAAACATCGGCACCTTCAAGATGGCGCCGTGCCATCACCACCGACATCTTTTCCGCCATCAACGCCGTCTTGCCCTTGCGCCTGATTCCCGCCGTATCGATGATCCGCAACTGGTGCCCGTCATAATGAATCACCTCATCGACCACATCCCGAGTCGTCCCGGCAATCGGTGAAACAATCGCGCGATCTCGCCCGGTGAGCGCATTCAGCAGCGTTGATTTTCCGACATTGGGCCGACCGATGATCGCGATTCGCGTTTCGCGCTGTTGAAATTCCCCGTGCGTGCGATGCACTTTCTCAGATTGGTCAACAGGCTCCTGAATCGTCTCCCCTTCCACCGGTTCATCCTGTAACGGCAGCACGGCGAACAATTCGTCCAGTAGTTCGCCGATATTGTGGCCATGCTCGGCAGAGATCGGCACGAGGTTCCTGATGCCCAGCTGACGAAAATTCTCCGCCGACGCATCCATCCCTTCGATGTCAATCTTATTTACCGCAAGAAACAGTGGTTTGCCCGTGCGAATCAACAGGCGCGCTAGGTCCATATCCGGCGCAGCGAGTTCGGTCCGTCCATCGACGACCATGACGATCGCGTCCGCCTCTTCGAGGGCAGTCCTGGCCTGGCGGAAAATCTCCGCCGGAATCTGCGCCTCATCATCCGGGATGATCCCGCCAGTATCGATGAGCCGCGCCATGCGCCCAGTCCATTCCACCTCGCCATAAATTCGGTCGCGCGTAATGCCCGGCTCATCTCCCACAATCGACCGCCGTGATCCCGTAAGCCGGTTGAACAGCGTGGATTTGCCGACATTGGGACGGCCCACGATGGCGATGGTACGTGTGGTTGCTGCCGGGTCCGATTTGACGCTTGATACCCTTCGTAAGTGGCGCGGTTGATTCGATTTTGCGGTCGGCAATTTCAAAGTAATCGATCCATTTTGATGATGTATACTATACATCATGCGCCGGACACAGTTATACCTCGATGAAGACTTGTGGACCGCCCTGCATGCTCAAGCGCGCCGGACTGGAACCACGGTCTCTGAGCTTGTGCGCCAGGCTGCCCGTGAACGGTATCTCGGCGGATTGGAAGAGCGGGGCCAGGCCATGAGATCGATCGTTGGCATGTGGAAGGACCGTCCTGAATTCGCAGATTCAGTTGGATATATCCGTAAACTGCGGCGTGATGATCGCCTGGCGAGGCTTGAGAAGAAGTGATAATCCTCGTCGATTCCGACATCGTCATTGAGGTATGCCGCGGAGGAGATACAAATGTCACTTCGCGCTGGCTGGAATTGAGCCTGTCGGGAACAGGTATTTTGTACTCGCCTGTGACTGCAGCGGAATTATGGGCTGGCGCTCTGCCGTCGGAACACAATCTCTTGCGTACGCTTTTTCAGACTTTGTCCTGCATTCCGATCGACCACGAGACAGGACAGCAGGCAGGCGATTATCTCCGGCAGTACCGCAAAAGCCACGGCATCGGATTGGGTGACGCGCTCATTGCCGCGACCGCCTTGCAGAGCCAGGCCGCCCTCTGGACGCGCAATCGAAAGCACTATCCGATGAAAGGGCTATCGTTCTACTAACGATGGTCGGCTGAAAACCATCAATCCCTTTTCCACTCGTCGCCAGCTATCCTAGAGGAAATCTCGGATCCATCGTGTCCTCCACCATTCAGACCCGGCCTGCGCTTCCGTCGCTCTACGACTTCTTCGCGCCCGGTGGCGTGCTCTCGCGATCACAGCTGCCATACGAGTTCCGCCGCGGCCAGCTGGAAATGGCGCAAGCGGTCGAGCGCGCCCTCGCCGAAAATCGGCATCTGATCGTCGAGGCCGGAACCGGAACCGGCAAGACCCTCGCCTATCTGCTGCCAGCCCTGCGCTCCGGACGACGCGTCATCATCTCAACCGGCACAAAAAACCTGCAGGAACAGCTCTTCTTCAAGGACATTCCTTTCCTCGAGTCTCTGCTCGGTTCGCTGCGCGTCTGCTACATGAAGGGCCGCGCCAACTATCTCTGCCGCCACAAGCTCTACGCGCTCCGCAACCAGCCAATCCTCAACGGCCTCGAAGAAATCTCCCAATATCAAACGATCGCCGAGTGGGAGAAGACCACGGAAACCGGAGACCGCGTCGAGCTCGACGACCTGCCCGAGGCCAGCCAGCTCTGGTCAAAACTCGATGCGCGCAGCGAAGCCTGCCTCGGTCAGAGCTGCCCCGATTACGAGCGCTGTTTCATCACGGAAATGCGCCGCCGCGCCGCCGAGAGCGACGTCATCATCGTCAACCACCATCTCTTCTTTGCAGACCTCGCGGTCAAGCTGCAGGCCCGCTCCGCGCCCGACGCCGGGATCCTCCCCGAAGCCGGCATTGTCATCTTCGACGAGGCCCACGAACTCGAAGATGTCGCATCCAGCTACTTTGGTATCAGCCTCAGCAATGTCCGCTTCGAAGAGCTTGCGCGCGACCTTGAAACCATGCTGCGCGCCAGGCAGGCGCTCAATTCAAGCATCATTACCGCCGCCCAGACTGTGCGCGAGCGGGCGCGCCTGTTCTTCGCGGCGCTCCCCGCGCCACGCCGCTCTGAAGCCGCCCGCAATGGAGAGCGAGGGCAGCCCGGTGAGGGGCGCATGCCATTTCTCGATCGCGAAGACTTCCTTGAGATCCGCGGCGATCTCTATCTTGGCCTGACAGATGCGCTGCATCGCCTTGAGCTGGAACTGGAACGGCTCCGCGGAGTCGAAGAGTCAGCACCTCTCCGCAAGCGCACCGCCGATATTCGCGAGCATCTGCGGTTTCTCCTCGAAGCCGACGACCGGAACACCGTCTTCTGGCTTGAGCGTCGCGGCGGCCGCGGGCAAGGCTCCGCATCGGTGACGTATCTGCAGGCTACGCCAATTGATGTCTCCGAGCTGCTCAATGAGCTGCTCTTCGAAAACTTCCCCAGCGTGGTGCTCACCTCGGCCACGCTCACCGTGCAGGGCGGCTTTGCCCATATTTGTAAACGCCTTGGCATGCGTGACGCCCGCGAACTGGTCGTACCGTCGCATTTCCGCTACAGCGAGCAGGCGCTGCTTTATCTGCCGCCGGACATGCCCGACCCGCGCGACGCCAACTTTCAGGAAGAAGCCGGGAGTCGGATCCGCCGCATGCTCGACATCACCCAGGGACGCGCCTTCTGCCTCTTCACCAGCTATCAGCAAATGCGCGACCTCTACGAGCGTCTCCTCGTCGAAGTCGGATACCCGCTCCTGCTGCAGGGAACAGCCCCACGCAAGGCTCTTCTCGAAGAGTTCCGCAAAACGCCCAACGCTGTCCTCTTCGGCACATCGAGCTTCTGGCAGGGCGTGGATGTGCAGGGCGAAGCCCTGAGCTGTGTCATCGTCGACCGCCTGCCCTTTGCCGTTCCCACTGACCCGGTCGTTCAGGCTCGCATGCGCGCCATCGAAGAGAACGGAGGCAACCCGTTCGTCGAATATCAGGTCCCCTCCGCCGTTATCACCCTCAAGCAGGGCTTTGGACGCCTCATCCGCTCGCTCGAAGACCGCGGCGTGCTCATGCTGCTCGATCCTCGTATCCAGCGCCAGCGCTATGGACGTATTTTCCTCGACAGCCTCCCGCCTTACCGCATCACGCAGGACATCACCACCGTCGAATCCTTTTTTACCCGCATCTGAGCCGCCTGTCCGGAACGCTATACATTAGAATCAGTGGCCCGTAACCTCTACATTCTTGCCGCAACTCTGTTGCTTTTTGCGGTCATTTCCTGCGGGATGACCCTGTTCAGTAACAGCTTCCAGCCCGGT
>JAFAKX010000219.1 GCA_019234945.1 Silvibacterium sp. | reverse complement strand
GACGGCATCGATCACGCCGCACACCAAGTTCAAGGGCGAGATTTACGTGCTGTCGAAGGAAGAGGGCGGCCGTCACACGCCGTTCTTCAACGGGTATCGTCCGCAGTTCTACTTCCGTACGACGGACGTGACTGGTTCGGCGAAGCTGCCTGAGGGCACGGAGATGGTGATGCCTGGCGACAACATTTCGCTGGAGATCGACCTGCATACTCCGGTGGCGATGGAGAAGGGCCTGCGGTTCGCGATCCGCGAAGGCGGACGCACGGTAGGCGCGGGCACCATCACCGACATCATCCAGTAGGACTGACCGGTGCTGCGCGCCAATTTGCCGGTCCGCTAGATGGCGGCGTCGAAAGACATAGGACGACCAAAGGCTTGGAATTCGAAACACGGCTCGCGGTTGTAGAAGAGGGAGCCAGGTTTCAGTTAGGATAGAAAGATGCGCGAAATCGTGACATTGCAGTGTCCGGTGTGCAAGGAGCGAAACTACTCGACGACGAAGAACAAGAAGACGACCACCAGTCGGCTGGAGTTCTCGAAGTTCTGCAAGCGTTGCCGCAAGCACACCGATCACAAAGAAACGAAGTAGGATGGCCGTCAAGACGATGGCGCCTCACGGCGCGATCTTGGCGAAAAGATGCGGTGAATGGCGGAGCGAGCGCCGGAAAAGGCGCGAGCAAAGCCAGAGGGCAAAGCGGCTTGCTGCCGAGCCCTATAAGGTAGGGGCGTAAGCTCAACGGTTAAACTGTCGGTCTCCAAAACCGAACTTGGGGGTTCGAATCCCTCCGCCCCTGCCAGAATTGAAGAAGAAGTAGCGGCTGACCATAAATGGCGCCGAGGAGCAGGGCGATGCCCGTAGCAGAAAAGAAATCGATAACCAAAGCGGGGCCGCCGCCGAGCGAGGGCAGTCCGCTCAGCCGAGTGACCGGCGTGTTCGAGCGAACGCGCGACTTTCTCAAAGATGTGCGCAGCGAGATGCGCAAGGTGGTCACGCCGACCCGGGCCGAAGTGCGCGCGACGACTACCGTGGTCATCGTTACGGTCTTCGCTTTCGCGGCGTATTTTTATGTGGTCGATTCGGCGCTTGACTGGGTGCTCCGGTCGCTGTTGCATGCATTGGGGAGCGCGCAGTAGGCGAGAGCGAAGAGGATGTTGATGGCAGAAGAAATCGAGAACGGGAACGGCGGAGTGGCGGGAGAAGTATCTCCGGGGCAGCTCGAGCCCGCGGCAAATGAGCGCTTCAAGTGGTACATCATTCACGCCTATTCCGGCTTCGAGCGCAAGGTGCGCGAGTCAATCGAGAGCCGGGTCCAGGCCTTTGGCCTCCAAAACAAAATTGGCCGAGTGATGATTCCTACCGAGCCGGTTACCGAAATTGTGAATGGCAAGAAGCGCACAGTGGAGCGTGTATTTCTGCCCGGATATGTTCTCGTTGAGATGGATCTCGACAACGACCTGTGGCACGTGATCAAGAACACGCCCCGGGTTACAGGATTTCTGGGCACGGGCGACAAGCCTGTGGCGCTCAGCGAAGAGGAAGTCAGCTCGATTCTCTTTCGCAGCGAAACCGCAAAGGACAAGCCACGAATCAAGATCAAGTTTGCGAAGAACGAATCGGTGCGCATCACCGAGGGGCCGTTCGCGAACTTTAACGGCGTCATTGACGAGGTCAACGAGGACCGCGAGACCGTCAAGGTGATGGTCACGATCTTCGGACGATCGACGCCCGTCGAACTCGAGTTCGGCAAGGTCGAAAAAGTCGAGCAGTAAGACAAAGATAAGGATTGGGCGAGAAGCTAGCGGCCCGACGGCTGATGGCCGCCCTTAGAGGAAGGTTCAAAGGAATGGCACCACCAAAGAAAGTACAGACTCAGGTAAAGCTCCAGATTGAAGCCGGCAAGGCCACTCCTGCGCCGCCGGTTGGTCCGGCTCTCGGCCAGGCTCAGGTCAACATCATGGAGTTCTGCAAGCAGTTCAATGCACGAACGCAGAACAAGGAGATGGTCGGGCTCATCATACCAGTCGTCATCACTGTTTACGTCGATCGCAGCTTTACATTCGTCACCAAGACTCCACCAGCCGCTGTGCTGCTGAAGAAGGCAGCCAACCTGGCCAAGGGTTCAGGCACCCCGAACAAGGACAAGGTCGGCAAGGTGACCGAGGCGCAGGTGCTTGATATCGCCAAGCAGAAGATGCCTGATCTAAATGCCGCTTCGGTTGAGGCTGCGGTCAAGAGCATCAAGGGCACAGCGCGGTCAATGGGGATCGAGGTCGTCGCGTAGCGAGTGCCGAGTGTTTTCTCGTGGAAATCGC
>JAFAKX010000215.1 GCA_019234945.1 Silvibacterium sp. | reverse complement strand
TAAGGACAAATCGCCTCATGTTCACTCCTTAGGATTCGGTTTTAGTCAGGAACGCGCGCCATGAAGTGCGCTCTGCGCCGTGGCAGGGATGCTACGCCGCAGCCACAGCAGCGTCAAGATGCGCATGAGTCAATGGGGAAGGGCGGTATAGTGGTGGGGACATTTTGAAGTGCCCCCATGAGCAACCCCACCCGCGCTCAGCGTGCAGTATCGAAACGGAACAGGAGCCCTTGGTCGACTGGTCTCCTCATCCTGGCTGCCGCCGCCGCTTGCCTCGGTGTGTACAGATACGTGGCACACATGCAGGCCCAACGGGCCGAAGCTCTCCCCGGGGCTGCAAACGCAAACGACTCGGCAGGCGCGTTCGAGCCAACCAATCCCAATGCTGCCGCTGCGCCTGCGAAACCTCCATCCGGCATGGTTTGGATCCCCGGCGGCGAGTTCTCGATGGGCGCGCAGCAGATGCCAGGCATGAATAACGTCGGCATGCAGGCGACACTCGATTCGCGCCCCATCCACCGCGTCTCCGTCGATGGATTCTTCATGGATACGACCGACGTCACCAACGCGCAGTTTGAGAAATTCGTCAAAGCCACCGAATATGTAACCGTCGCTGAGCGGAAACCCCGGCCCGAAGATTATCCCGGCGCGCCTCCTGAAAACCTCGTCGCCGGCTCAGTCGTCTTCTCTCCTCCGGACCACCCCGTGTCCCTCGACAACCACCTCCAGTGGTGGAGTTATGTTCCCGGTGCGAACTGGCGTCATCCTGAAGGACCGGACAGCAGCATCGCCGGCAAAGAGGATTACCCCGTCGTCCACATCGCCTACGAGGACGCCGAAGCTTATGCAAAGTGGGCAGGCAAGCGGCTGCCCACCGAAGCCGAATGGGAGTTCGCCGCACGCGGAGGCCTCAGCGGCAAGCTGTATGCCTGGGGAGACGATTTTCGCCCCAACGGCAAATGGATGGCCAACACCCACGAAGGCCATTTCCCCGACCAAGACACCGGCGAAGACGGCTACACAGGAATCGCGCCCGTCGCGAAATTTCCGCCCAACGGCTATGGACTTTACGACATGGCCGGCAACGTCTGGCAGTGGACGAGCGACTGGTATCGTCCCGACTACTACCGGCAACTCAGCGCCCTCGGAGTAGCGAGCAATCCGCAAGGTCCCGACTCGGCATTCGACCCCTCCGAACCCGGACACCAGAAGAAGGTGCAGCGCGGCGGCTCATTCCTCTGCACCGATCAATACTGCTCGCGTTATATGGTCGGAACCCGCGGCAAAGGCGACGTGGACACTGGAACCAATCACCTTGGCTTCCGCTGCGTGATGACGGCCTCCCAATTGCAGGCGAAGTGGAATAATCCCCCAGAGCAGGCTCTCCAAACCCGGTAAGCCACCTCCGCTCGGCGAAATGGGTAGGAACTCGGGACTTAGCCCGCGAAACGTCTTGTATCAGGGCAGGGCTTCAGCCGTGCAAAAACAGGACATATCAGTCGCGGCGGGAGATCCGGTGCCAAAGAATCCGCCGCGCCTCGATAAAGCCCATGCGCCGATACAGTTCGATCGCATGCGCATTCCCGGCGCTCACATGCAGCCAGGAGACCAGGCCTTCGCGCCGGTGATCTCGGATTACCTGCCACATCAGCGCGGAGGCGTATCCCTTGCCGCGGTGCGCAGGATGGGTGCAGACGCCGCTGACCTCGGGGTAGCCGTCGAATGTAATCCGTTCGCCGCTCATCGAAACCAGCTCGCCGTTTGAGTGCACGCCGTAGTAGCGGCCCATCTCGCAGGTCCTGATGCGGAAGAAGCCGGGAAAAGCGAGATCCGTGAGCGCGACCATGGCCGGAGCGTCGGAGCATGAGAGCGTGTCGAAATGCATTTCGAGGTCGGGAACGCTTACGTCATCCGGCAGAACCATCTGCAGGCACTCCAGCGACGTTTCCCAGACGATGTCCGGCCAGTCTGGAAATTTCGCGTCCGCGATCCACACCTGTTCACCCGGCACGAGCAGCGAGTGCAGCGACTGAAGTGCGTCAAAGGTCGGCTCTTCCACGGCAACAAACGGGGCGACATCGGCGGGATACCGGCGGGCTTTACCGGCAGAGACGGTAAAGTGGCGATGCTTGGTTTGCAAAGCATGCAGGATGGGATTCGCGAAGAGACTTACAGGCAGTCCAGTCATTGCCTGGCGATACGGAAGATGGTCATCGGATTAAGATCCGTCGGTGATATTTATATGGTTGATAATTCGTTGAATCAGGACAATGCGGATCTTGACGCGCTTTGCCACGTCCGGAAGAAATTCGGAAACAAGATTATCAAGCGGCGCCGAGCCAATTGTGATGGCCGAACTCTCGACGGTCGGCCAGACGCCTTGCTTGCGACCCGGGACATAGACATTGGCCAGCGTGACGGCGGCTGGAACTCCGATCAGCATTCCGTAGTTCGGCATGTGCCCGCCCTTGTCGCTGCGGCTCCAGACTGGCTGAATGATCACGTGCTCGATACGCCGGGTGAGCGAAGCATCCGGCATGCGGTGATAACGGGGGTCCTGATGCATAATCGACGGAAAGAGGTACGTCACGAAAAACGCGCCCGACATGTCCTCAGTCAGCAACGTCCCGGAGTTCTTCGCCCATCCTTTCACTCCAGGCCCATAATGCGATTGCGGATTGCTGCCGACAGAAATGGCCGCTGTGGCGCCGATGGTCAGCAGGTTGAACGGATCAACCACATCACTCGCGGCGATGCGCGCCTTGTCCATTGAGGTCAGGCGCTGCCCATGCCCGGGCGGCTTTCCAAGCGGATAAGCGAAGTCGAACTTCTGGCGGCAGGGAACCAGACCAGCTTTTTCGTTTTCGCCTCCGGCGGAGCCTCCGAGGCCCTGTCCGCCTTTTGAAGGGGCTGGACACATCTTCTGCGTGATTGCAGGCTTCGGGTCTGAAGTCTTGGGCGTGGCCTGCGCCTGCGGTGCGTCCGGCAGGTTGTTGATTTCCCTGGACTCCGGGCTGTCGTTGGATTCGAGCGTGCGCTGAGCGACAGCCGGGCTGCCGAACACAGCCAGCAGCAAACCAAGCACCATAGGCAGGAGCCAATCTCGAATGCTGGGGGATTCAGCCCTCACCGTAATAATCAACACCCACTATTTCGACGCATAAAAGCTATATTTTGCCGCATAGGGCACGGGAAGCTCGCCGGTCGTACATGCCTCTTTAGGAGCGGCTCCGCCACCCGTCTCAGTCCGCCGGATATAGCTCGCATCAGCAAATTTTCCGCTTCCGCTACCGGGCACTGCTCCGAGCAGCAGCCAGGGAATCGACTTGCCGTCCGGGGCTGGCTGGCTGGCGATCACCTTTCCTGTGACCTCGCTGCCATCGATCAGCCGCCAGGTAGGCCCGGCGAAATGGCTTCCGATCACCTGGCCACGTGCATCCAGCAGTTTCGCATTCGGAGCCTTGAGCACCCACTGTGAATTTGTGCAGGCATAGACCTGCGCGCCTTCACCTTTCGCTTCGAGCACCAGCCGCGCACCCGGCGGCACCTCTATGGACTGGCCAGCCGATGGCGCGAAGAGAGCCGCCGATGCAATCACGAGTGTGGCAACCAACAGACTCCTCATGGGGGCCAGTTTACGACGTTACGATGACAGTCGCATTGCAGGTATCAGCAAAGCGTTTTCATTTCGCTCGATGTGCCGCCGGCTGCCGGCACGTAGCACTTCTGTGTGTAATCCATGACCATGCGATCGGCATTGAAGCGCCAGCCAAGGGTGCGGATCGTGCGCTTCATGCGCCTGATCCAGCCGCGCGGCAGCCCGTCCTGATCGCGCTCATAGTAGAGCGGAATCAGTTCTTCGTGGAGGACGCGATAGAGATCCTCGCCGTCACGCTGGTCATGAATCTGCATATTGGAGTGAGTCCGGCCCTTGCCGATCGCGAAGCCGTTCAAGCCGTCGAAGGCCTCAGCCCACCAGCCGTCAAGCACAGAAAGGTTCAGCCCTCCGTTCAGGACCACCTTCTGCCCGCTGGTGCCGGATGCCTCGAGCGGACGGCGCGGATTGTTGAGCCACACATCGACTCCCTGCACAAGATATCGGCCCACGTTGATGTCATAGTCCTCAATAAACACGATTTTCTCGGCGAAGCCCGGGTCCCGCATTTTCTCTGCGATTTCCTGCAGCACGCGCTTTCCGGGCTCGTCGTGCGGGTGCGCCTTGCCGGCAAAGAGAAACTGCACCGGCCGCTTGGGATCGTTGACCAGCGCGGCCAGCCGCTCAATGTCTGCGAGTATCAGGTTGGCGCGCTTGTAGGTGGCGAATCGCCGCGCAAAGCCGATGGTCAGCGCATCGGAGGAGAGCACTTTGCTCAGCCGGTGCAGCGTCTCAGCCGATTCGCCGCGGCGCTCCGCCTGCTCGCACGCGCGCCGCCGAGCGAAGTCGAGTAATTGCGACTTAAGGCTCAGGTGCGTCTCCCACAGTTCGCCATCGTCGACGTTCTCGATGTCCTCCCAGGTTCGCGCCATGCCGCTGCGCTGCTGCCAACCCACCCCGAGGTGGCGGTCGTAGAGGCGGCACATCTGCGGAGCCAGCCACGAGGGCACGTGAACGCCATTGGTGACATGGCCGATGGGCACCTCGTCTTCCGGCGTGCGGGGATAAAGCTTCTTCCACATCGCTCGCGAGACCTCGCCATGGAGCGAAGAGACCGCATTCGCGCGCCGCGAAAGCTTGAGCCCGAGGACGGTCATGCAAAAGGTTTCTGACGGATCGGTGGGATATTCCCGGCCGAAGCCCATCAGGTTTTCCTCGGAAAGGCCGAGCAGCTGGCGTAACGGCCCGAGGTGCTCCTCGATGAGCTCGGCATCGAAACGGTCGTGACCGGCGGGCAATGGCGTGTGAGTGGTGAAGATAACTTCACGCGTGACCTGGCTCGCCGCCGAGGCAAAGTCCATGCCTTCCTCTTCCATCCGCGTGCGGATCGCTTCGAAGACGGCGAATGCGCTGTGTCCTTCGTTCAGATGAAGCACACCGGGCGTGATGCCCATGGCCCGCAGCGCGCGATATCCGCCCAAGCCGAGCAGCAGTTCCTGCCGGATGCGCGTACGTCCATCACCGCCGTAAAGCCGCGATGTCAGCTCGATGTCTTCGGGCGCGTTTTCCGCCACGTTCGAATCAAGCAGCAGCAGATCGCAGCGGCCCACCTTGACGCGCCACACCTTGGCGCGGATAAGACCGCGGCGCGTTTCGATCTCTACCACGACCGGCTCGCCGTTCACACCGATGGCCGGTTGCATCGGCAGCTGATTGATGTCGGTCGCGAGATATTCCTCCTGCTGCCATCCCTTGTGGTCGAGGCGCTGCAGAAAATATCCCTGGCCGTAGAACAGACCGATGCCGATCAGCGGAATATCGAGATCAGACGCGCTCTTGATGTGGTCTCCAGCGAGGACCCCGAGGCCGCCGGAGTAAATGGGCAACGATTCGTGCAGGCCGAACTCGGCAGAGAAATACGCCACGGGTCTCGGGCGGAGCACCCCAGCGTGCGTCGCGCCCCAGGTACGGTCGGCGTTCAGATATTCCTGCTGGCGGCGGTAGACGTAGTTGATGCGGCTGTGCAGGACGAGTTCCGTGGAGCGCCGCTCGATCTCCTGGAGGGGAATCTCGTTGAGCATGGCGACCGGGTTCTGGTTTAACTGCCGCCAGCGCGCAGGATTCAGGTCGCGGAAGAGACTGATGCAATCGTGGTCCCAGCTCCACCACAGGTTCCGGGCCAGCGACCACAGCTTTTCCTGCGCCGGAGCGATGAAGCGGTCAAGAGTACGAGCCTCACTGACTACAGGAGCGACCTCACTGGCTGCGTCCACGAGCATGCGGATCTCAGACTCGCGAAAGACCCGTGGCTCTTTCGTCTGAACAATCAGGACACCCTGCAGGATTCCGCGATCGATCAACGGCACGCCGAGAAACGAGTGGTAGATCTCCTCGCCCGACTCCTTGAAGTACTTGTAGCGCGGATGTGTGCTTACGTCCTCGACGGCGACGGGCAAAACCTGTTCTGCCACCAGCCCGGCAAGGCCTTCGTTCAATGGCATACGCAAGGTGCCAATGCACTTCGGATGCAGTCCCAGCGTGGCCGCGAGCACCAGGTTCGAGCGGTCGGGCTCAAGCAGATAGGCCGAGCAGACATCCGTTCTGAAGCGGGTTGCGATCAGCGCGACCACGTTCATCAGCGTGTCTGCCGGCTTTCCGCCCACTTCGGTCAAGTTGGTGACTTCTTCCCGGGTAAGAACGTAGCTGCCGTTCGTCGTTGTCTCGGGTGTTTCGAAGGACTGGGGCATCCGCTTACCTCATTTCCCGCTCAAAACCACACATTCGCCCAGGGCCCCCTTGAAGAAAAAGAGAGAGACGTATCGAGTCCGGGATATTCACGTTGCTGAAACGCCGGATTGCACGACTATCTCGTGGGTCGCTGGTCGGGAGTAGCCATGATACCGTTTTCCTCGCTGAGTCGGCGATAGAATTCTTGACCGGTAACAGCCGGGAATCTCCGCGTCGAAAACGGCGCGGTTCATTCTCCGCTACGAGATTCAAAGGAGAAGATTTGCCAGATTTCCCCGTCTCGCTCCACGCGAGTCGGAACCGCAGGCAAACCAATGAAATTCGAAATGGCGTGCGCCCAGAAATGCTGCGCCGCAACATTGGCGTCCATCACTCGCACTTCCCAGGGTCCAGGGAGGCGGCGCCAGACCTGATGGGCGATGCTGGTTCCCACTCCGCGCCTCCGGTGCCGGCGCAGAACGAAGAATTCTGCCAAATCGTGGCTGGCCGGTTCTGACCCCGCCTTGACCAGGACCAGACCCGCCAGTTTGTCATCTACGGTGATCAGGAACGGATACCGGCCGGGCTCGCTCCAGTAGAGCGGGAGGTGAGGGTAAGCGAATTTGCCATCGGCGCCCGTATCCATATCGAGCAGCTCGCTGAAATCGTAAATGTACAGCTGAAGCAGGTTAGCGACGACCGGCTCCTGCTCGCGTGAGGCGGAGACAAGCTCGATATGCGGGGACGGCTGCTGAGTCACGGTTCCGATAATAGGCCTCGCGGGTACGCTATCAGACTCAACGATCCCAAGGCTGCCTGAACACTGGCTTTCGAACCCAAAACAGTGCTAGCCTGCACGCATTCCAGCCGCGGACCGTCCAACAGAACAGGCGGCAGGGGGCTTTGCCATGATTCACTTAATCACCGTGGAGCGGGAGTACGGCAGCCGGGGCGCCGAGTTCGCCCATCATCTTGCCAGGCACCTGCGCTGGAAGCTTGTCGACGAGTGCCTTCTCGAAGAGATCGCCCAGAAGGCCGGCGTGAGCAAGAAGCTGGCCGAAAAATGCGATGAGCGCGCCGATCCCTGGTACTACCGTTACGGCAAGGCGTTCTGGCATGGCTCGATCGAACGGCTTCCGGCGCTTCCCGAGTCCGAGATCTTCGACAGTCAGCGCATGGTTGAGCTTGTCCGCGAATACCTGGTGAATCTGGCCGAGCACGGCCATTGCGTGGTCGTAGGACGCGGAGCGGCCTGCGTTCTGGCGAGAGTGCCGCACTGCTTCCACATCTTCGTCTACGCGTCGCAGTGGCGCAAGGTGAAGTGGTTCGAAGAGCACTTTCCGGAACACGCCGCAGAGGCCGAGCAGGAGTTGGCCGCGACGGACAAGCGGCGCGCCGAGTATGTCCGCCAATACTATAACCAGGATTGGACCGATCGCCGGCTTTACCACATGATGATCAACTCCTGCATGGGATTCGACGCGATGGTCAAAGCAGCAGTGGACGGGGCCGGCCTGCACCTTCCGGAAGCCATCGCGTTGTAAGCTGCGGTACAACCATTTCTTCACGGCTTCCCTCTATGCTTCTGTCGCGTAAGAAGTTCGCGCAGACTCGAATCGACTCACGCTGAGCGCGAAATAGACATAGCTGCGGCGGGAGAGAACTATGCTTTTGATTATCCTGATTATTCTGCTGTTGCTGTTCGGCTTCGGCGGTTATCGCATGGGGCCCGGCATCGGCTACTACGGCGGAGGCTCCATCAGCCTGATCCTGCTGATCCTGATCATTCTGCTGTTGCTGCATGTGATCTGAGGAGCGGGGAATTTAGGGGCGGCGGTTCCTGAATACTACGCCCTACGGCTTGTTCCCTACACCCTACTCCGTCCGCAGCGCCTTCATCGGATCGATTGACGCTGCCCGGCGCGCCGGCACCCATGCGGCCAGCAGCGCGAGAAGAATCATCAGTACCGGCACCGTCACATACGTAACCGGATCCAGCGGGCTTACTTCGAACAGAAACTGCCGCAGAAGCCTTCCCGAGATCGCCGCGACAACCAGCCCAGCAACCGATCCGCCGAGCGCCAGCACAAAACTTTGTCGCAGGATCATCATCACCACATCGCGCCGCCGCGCGCCCAGCGCCATGCGAATACCGAATTCGCGTGTGCGCCAACTCACCGTATAAGCAATCAGGCTGTACACGCCTACTGCTCCGACGCTCACCGCGAGCAAGCCGAAGCCAAGCAGCAGCAGTGTCAGCGAGCGCGAATTTGAAGTCGAAGCTGCTACCACTTCGTCCATCGTGCGCACGCGTGTGACAGGAACCAGCGGGTCTATCTCCGCGAGCGCCCTGCGCAAGGCGGCCGCAGTTTCCGCCGCGCCGGTTTGCGAGCGCAACAGAACCGTC
>JAFAKX010000205.1 GCA_019234945.1 Silvibacterium sp. | reverse complement strand
AGGGCGGCAGGACCGGTGGGTCGTATCCGGAGAAAAAAGAGAGCGGGGCGAGGACATAGGAAGCCCAGGGGATGCCGGTTTTCTCGGCGACGATCGGTCCGGCGTATGCGAGCTCTCCGGTGACGAGCAGGTCGGCTCCGCCTTTAGCGCAGACGGCTTCGAGCAGGTCGTGGTAGCTATCGCGAATGGCGGGAAAGAGAAATTCGCGCAGGCCGCGCTCCGTTCCCTTCTTGATGTCCCAAATCATTTCCACCATGCGCTTGTCCTGGGGGTCCTGGTCGGGGCGAACGGCGGCGAACTCAATGCCGAGCGGCTCGACTTTCCCGCGGAACATGCCGGGTATGGCGAGCACGGGCGTGTGGCCGCGCCGCTTCAGCTCGAGAGCAAGGGCTATGAGTGGATTGACATCGCCGAAGGTACCAAAGGTCGAGAAGACGATTCGCATCTATCAGAAGCTTGCCTCAAAATCATGAAATCTGCGTTCAAGCTCCCACTGCTGCTGCGCTTTTTCGCTCCCTGAGACCAGATCGGCACATTCTCCTGCGGGAGTATCCTGTCCGAGTTGCGAGGCACAGGCGGCGACGGGTTTGTCGAGGGTCTCGGGAGTTGACTGCTGCCAGATGCTGGCTCCGGGCAGGAAGCTGTGCTCGATGCTGGTGCGAACCATTTTCTTCAAGTCGCGATAAGTGAGGGGATACGTAACTGCGGCGCGCACATATTCATGGGTGAGGTCGATACGGGAGACTCCTTCGTCGTCGGTCGAGAGTGCGATGGGGACGCCATAGCGGCGGTAGATTTCGAAGGGGTGGTCGTCACCCTTGATGTTGAGGATGACGTCATTGCTGGTGAGGTTCACCTCGACCATGACGTGCTTGGATGCCATTTCTTTGAGGAGCTCATAGGGGCGGTCCTCGTACATCACGTCGACGCCATGGCCGATGCGCTCGGCTTCGCCCTGCTCCACAGCGAGCCGGATGTGGAAGCCGAGGCAGTCGGGCGGGACCATGCCGGGCGCGAGCTCCCCGGCATGCAGGCTGATATGGACGCCCGGATAGGAGCCGTGGATCGCGTCGAGCATCTGCATGTGCAAGCGGTAGTCGCGCATCGCGATATAGCCGTCCTCGGGCTGCACGAAGTTCATGCCGACCCATCGCGAGTCAGCAGCGGCAGCCTCGAAGCCGAGGAGGACCTGGGCGAAGACGACCTCCGGTGCCATGCCGCGAAGGACTTGATAGATGTAGCGGATTTTGACATTGCAGGCAGGTTGCGCGTCGACGTCGCCGCAATGCTCGCGCTGCTTGCGCGCTGCTTCGGCACGGTCGAGTGCGGCGCTGATGGAGGGCAGGCTGTCTTTGATTCCGGCGGCGAGTAGCTTTTCGCGATATGCGACGAAGTTAGGGTCGTAGCCAATGCGGGAAGCCAGTGCCGCGGCATTCTTGAAGTCGGGTGTATCCATCAATTCGAGATACTGCTCGTTCTGCGCCGCAGCGCGCGTGGCGACCTCGTCGAGCCACTCGCCCATGTGCTTTTTGTCAGTGCCACCGAAGCGATCGAAGGTGGTGAAGAACTGATCGTGCCCGGAATCTGAGGCGACCGGAACGAAGGTCCGCATGGAGAAGGCATCGATCAGGTCGTCGTAGAGGTGCTGGTTCAGGGGCACGTCGATCGCGGCGACCTGTCCCGACTTGCATATCGGAACGAAGTTTCTTCCCTGGTCGTCGTTGCCCTTGTACTGGCCGGATTCGGGTCTGATGAAGGCAAGGGTCTTGGTGTCGACACAGAGGTGGTCCTCGCCGGCGGCGCGGATCCAGGATTCGGCATAGATGGCCCCGGAGAGATGACTATGGAGGTCGGCGCCCTTCGGCATGCGATAGAGGAAAGCGCGGAGGGTGAGCGGACCTTGTTTGCGGGCATCTTCAAAAACCTTGGCGGTGCGCGCTTCGGCGGCGGAAGGGGCAAGGGCTGCGGGCTTTTGCGGCGCAGGCCTGGCGGCGGGGGGCCTTTGCGCTTGCAATGGGCGGCAGGAGAATGCAAGAAGCGCAGCAACGAGGAGTGGGGTTGCCAGCCGGTGACCCAGGATGCGATTCATGAAGAGCGTCCTCGAAAAGCAGTGCTCCCCAGTGTATGGCATGGGATCGTTTAGAAGTTGAAGATTTCATTGAGAGGAGAGGCCCGCTCATTCGCCGGGGCGGCGGTCTCTGTCGTTTGCTATACTGGGAGCGGCAGTTTGGTTATGCGCCGTTTTGCGGGGGATCTGGCCCGGACGCTGCGCGACTTCAAACGAGCCAAAGCGGCCGTTCCGGCTGCTCTTGTTTTTGCGTATTGGTTTTGCGCCACGGCCAGATAGCTCAGTGGTAGAGCGCGGCCCTGAAAAGGCCGGCGTCGGCGGTTCGATCCCGTCTCTGGCCACCATTTTCCAAAGCACTTACGAGATCTGGCGCAAAACGCGTAACCCAAACATAACCCAAATTTACTCTACGGCCCCCTTGTGAGGACGGTCCGCGTCCACTTTCCTAACAGTTGCTTACATATCTCAGATATATGTGATAATACGCTGATTTTCCTCCCTCGCACTCCCTATGAAGCGCGCCGCCCTGTACCTGCGTGTGTCCACCCTCAATCAACACCCGGAAACCCAGCTCTACGATCTCCACCAGATGGCTCAGCAGCGCGGCTTCGAGATCGTCGAGGAGTATACCGACCGGGTGAGCGGCGCCCGGGCCAGGCGTCCTGGGCTCGATGCCCTGATGCGTGATGCCCGCCGCGGCCGTTTCGACACCCTGCTGGTCTGGGCCTCGGACCGGATTGCCCGCTCAGTAAAGCACTTCCTCAAGGTGCTCGATGAGCTGAACCGACTGAACATCGAGTTCATTCAGCTTCCGCGAGCAGATCGATACCGGCGGGCCACTGGGCAGGGCAATCGTGGTCAACATCGGAGCGATTGCGGAGCTCGAGCGCAACCTGATCGTCGAGCGGGTGCGGGCTGGCATGCGCCGCGCCCGGCTCGAGGGCCGGCACATCGGGTGTAAGCCACTGGAGCTTGATCGAGCTTCCATCCTGCGGGACCGGCAGCGCGGTCAGAGTCTCGGCCAGTTGGCCAAGAGCTATCGCGTCTCCCGCGCCACCATCCACCGCGTGCTCCGCGAGCACGCCGCAACCACTCTGGAGAAATCGGCATGAAAGGTCTGGCCGTGTTCCTCGCCGGCTTCCTGGCCGAAGTCTTGCTCACCAGCCAACAGCAGTCTCCTGTCTTCGAGCTCGCCGTTGACGTCGACGACCTGATGTCACCGACTGTCTTCAATCGCCGAATCCGTCTCCACTCCCGGCCTTCCCAGCCTGTTTCAAAAGGGTTCCCACAACGGCCCATTTAACCCCCACAAAATCAACAGCCGAATCTCCCCTTCGGCCTGTTTCAAAAGGTGTGGCTTCAGATACAGCGCACCTGCTATAAGGAGTCCATAAACTGAAGAACTCGGAAACCTTGGTTGTGTCCTCGTTCGTTGACACAAAACATCTATCTCTGCTCGGCGATCGATTTTGTCTTGATCATCAAGGGCCGCCATCCCAGTATTGTGAACAGGGGTTGACCCAGGGCGAAGGAAGAAAACCGCGCATTGGAGGAGAGCTGGAAGCGACTACTTGACAGAGGCATCAGATGCGACCATCTTAGATTCGCGTAGTCGTAATGAGCACTAGACGTGTATTCGCTTTCCACGGTTTCGGATCACGCTCCGAAGTGAGCGAGTGATGGCAGTTGCACCCGGGAAGGCTTTTATTGTGCCTTTTTTTGGCCTCCAGTCGCTGAAGCCAGGCAAACTTAAGGCCCCGTTGGAGTCGGAACCGTACTTATCTTGCGCTTACACATTCTCCTCGCCAGTTCTAAGCGCATATTTCTGGTCGCTGTGAAGAATGGATCAACGAAGCCCTGACTATCGTTTGGTTGGTATCGGAAACGCGACAATCCACTTCTGAGTAGCTGGGTACGACTGGCGATCCTTGCCGCCGCTACCTGAAATGACAGAATGACTAACTCGAAACTCAATCGAGCAAGGAGCGAACATGGCCGGCCGATTGAAAGTATCCGCACTGCGTGACGGCTTCCCTAACCTCCCTGTTGTACCCATTCCCCCGATCCCCCCGCCCATTCTGCCCAAACTCGGCGTGGTGGAGGGCAAAGGCACAATCATCTTCACGCTCAACGGCATTCCGCGGTGGGTCATCGATGTGAGCCTGTTCGCCGGCACGCCGACTCTGACCATTCTGCCGGGACCGCTCGAATCGAAATTAACGCTGTCGGGCGCGCGTCTGCCTGGAACGGATCTTCCTGCTGACTTCGTGCTGCTGATTGGGAAGACAGGCCTGCTGGGCACTCCCGGAGATTTCACCTTCACGCTTGGCGGATTTCATGGCCAGGTGATTCTGGAGAGATGGCTAGAGGGTCTCGCCCTTTTGCAATCGCCAGTGACTCTGAGCGGAGATATTTGTCCCCTTGGCGCTGCCTCAAAGCTTGCGTTTGCTGCAAGCGGCGAGGCGCGCTTTGTGCCGAACTGGGTGATGCATATCAGCGGAACAGGCGTTGCCGCAATCAGCGGGCTGGGGTCCGGCATTTCGACCGACAGTCTCACGCTGCAGGTTCTTGCTCGTACCGACCCAACGATCAGCCAGCACCCGAAACCAAAACGGACTCTGCTTTCAATGTCAGCCGGGAGTCACACCTGGACTCTTACTCCTGATGTGACCAGTATCCCCATCGGCAACTTGTCTGCGGCCACGGGATTGTTTACCTCGTTGGCTATTGAAGCCGGCGAGGGGACCGCAGGCGACACGGCCCGCGAGTTGTTGGCCACGTCGACGAGCGCCACCGGATTGACACTCGCCGTTAACGGAGGATTCACGGACCTCAACGGCAATCCGTTTTCGCTTGCGTTGGCGTCGCCGGGTTATGCCATCGCTTTCGATACGTCTCCCGACCATTCTCAAGGCGACGAAACGATCCTGACTTCGCATTTCGGGCCCACACCCTCGTGGCTGATCGTGGATGGATTCGCGCTGCTTGTGGGCGATGCGCCGTTGGCCCCGGGATTTGAGGTCGACAGTCTAAAGGGCGCCGTTACATCGTTTCACTGCGTGCCCGAGCTGATCGCTGTGGCGGCTCCCCTCGATGCAGCGGCATCTTCGGTTGCGACCGAACCCCGCGAATTGATCAACGCCGTCCTGCCGTTTGTGACTGCTCCTGGGCCGGCGCCCGGGTGGGGTATCATCGCGGGACCCGAAGTCGCGGGACAGCGCCGGTTTTCATTGCCCGATTTCGCCGTCTCCATCCTGCGCTGTGAAGATCTGCTAGCGCTCGATTTCCTCTGTTTCAACCTTGCGCTTGAAGGCGGCGGCGGAGGTCCTCCCCAGCTGGTGCAAAAGGACACAACCCAACCCTCGTTCCTTGTGGCGCAGTTTAACTCGCCGCAAAATATTGCAGAGCAGGCTTACCTGGAGCTCTCGAACGACACTACTCCGCCTCACAAGCCCCCGCCGCCAGGGACCGATCCCCAGTCGTTACCGGAGGAAACCCCGACGCTCCCTGCGCAGACTCTCGCCGCCGGACCGAGCCGTCTTGCCTTTCGTCTTCCCTCGGGAACCACTTCCCTCGTCTATTCGCTCGAGACTTTGTTGAACTGGGTTGCTCTGGAACAGAGCGTGGTTCCCGTGGCGCAAGCGCCCGATCCAAACCAGACCGGCGTCCCCGAACCACCGCCACCTGCGGTAACGCCGCAGATTCGCCAGCCGGGACCGACCGAGACCGGAATCGAGGCTCCATGGCAGCTATTCCTTTCACCGAACTATTCGGGAGCGTGGGCGCACAACGCAGATCCGGTGACCCTCTCCAACCGCACCGAGCTATGGCATACCCGGCTGGCCGTTCGAACGCAGGCCGGTACCGGCTTTGTTGCCGATGAAACCATACCGCGCCGCGTGCGCGCTGTCTGGTCGCCCGACTACACCACGGGCCCCGTTCCGGGCCACTCGGATCTGCCCTTCCGCATGTCGCTCGATCCGAGCGATCGCGACCAGATCGTGAGGCTGTCGTCCGACTTCACCATGTCAATTCCGGCGGCGTTGCCTGAGCCTTACATTCCAATTTCCATCCCCACCGACAAGCTGTACTTGAGTTCGCTCGGAGCCTGGCTCGACGTCTTTGGCAACTGGCCTGAACCCCTGCCCATCAGCGGCAACGCTGTTTTCAGCGTGGAGCAATGGCAGCATCGCGCCGCCCTGGCCCGCGACAATTATGTGCGCGTCGTCTACGCCGGCTACCTTCTCCCCTTCGGCAACGATGCCTCCCTGGTGAAGGTGACCGAACGCAAGTTGCAGTCGATTGCCGGCGGCCCAACCACCGCCTTTCTGCGCCAAAGATTCTTCGTCATCGTGCGCCAGCCGACCATCTCCTACCAGGGGCTCACCAGCGCGCAACAGCGCAATCTCCCCTACCAGTCGGTCACCATAACAACCCTGGTGACACCAGACTCCGTGCCCCAGGTGGACTCGTCGGGAGCGTACTCATTCTTCCCCACCAACGGCCCCAACACATTCCTGTTCCACATCGTCGGCACCGATTGGGAAGGCAACATATCGGAATTTTCCGCGCCGCTCTACTTCGTCGAACGCGACGGAGTTCTTGCCAATGCCGTGACGCAATACAATGGTTCTGGCACCGGGACCCGGCCACTCTCCGGACAATCAATTGCCTTCGCTGCATCGAATAAACCCGGCGACACAGCCCTTCAAACAAACACGCTGACGTTCAGTGCGCAGCCTCCCTTCCCCTCCATCTCTGCGCAATTGCCGTTCTTCCCCCAGATGGATGCCGCCGATGTCGTCGTTCCGGCCATTCAGCAGATCAGTGGCGGTTCCGGCGAAATGCCGATTCAGTATTTTCCCGATTACATTACGTTTGGGATGGGTCTTGGCGAGGTTTTCGCGCAGAAAACAGGCACGCCACAACCCGTTGGCTTCAACGGCAAGCAGTCCGGCGGAGTCGCCACTCCAAACCTGACCGTCTCCGGGTTGTCGCGCAAATTTGGCACCGTGAGCGGTTCTACGCCCAACAATGTTGCGCAAGGCAAATTCGATCCCGCCGACATCTTCCAGGACATCAACGCAAAACTCTTCGGCGTGGTCAACATTGCCGATCTGCTCGACAAGGTTGCCGGACTGCTCGATCCAAATACGGCACCCATCCTCACCACCAATCGCCTGCCGGACCAGATCACGACCACTCTCTCTTTTGCGCCATTAGTGAGCCAGAACTACAGCGCGCTCAGCGGGTTTATCCAGCTTACGTTCAATGGCGATCTGCACAAGGCCCTGCTTCTGAATGCAACCATCGTCATGCCTCTCAATGGCGGCGGACCGCAGGTCACCATTCACGGCGAGTTGAATAACTTCACGCTGTCCCTAGCGAAAGTCATCGGAATCACCATCAATCAAATTGCGTTCGATGCGCCCGCCGGGCAGAAGCTTTCGGTGACCGCCTCGATGCCGCCGACCGATGACAACGGCCCCATCCAATTCCTGGGTGACCTGAGCTTCCTGAATACACTTCGCAAATTCATTCCCTCAGATGGTTTCCAGGACCCGCCCAGTCTGGACGTAACAAGTGACGGCATTACCGCCGGCTACACTCTTCCGATTCCCAGTATTGGTGTCGGCGTCTTCAGCCTCGAGAACATCAGCCTGAGCGCTGCGCTTACTTTGCCCTTCTTCACGCCGAACCCCATCCGCTTCCGGTTTGCCTTCTGCGAACGCCAGCACCCTTTCAACATCACGGTCTCGCTCCTGGGTGGCGGAGGCTTCTTCGGAATCACAGTTGGACCGGACGGCGTGGAAATCCTCGAAGCTTCCATCGAAGTCGGCGCCAACGTATCCATAGATGTGGTCGTCGCCAGCGGCAATGTCCACATCATGGCCGGCGTATACCTCAAGTACGACATGGTCAGCACCAGCTCGCAACTCACTGGCTACCTGCGCGCTGGAGGCTCCCTCGACGTCCTGGGGCTGATCAGCGCATCCGTTGAGTTCTACCTCGGATTCACATACTACTTCGGGCCGCCGTGCAGCATCGCCGGCGAGGCCACGGTCACCATTGAAGTGCACGTGTTGTTCTTCAGCGCGTCAGTGTCGGCTTCGCTGCGGCGTGAGTTCGGTGATCCGACGATTTCCTTTGCAGATTTGGTCGGCCCCTCTGATTGGGATTACTACTGCGACTCGTTCGCGGCATAGAGGAATGGATCATGAGCATTCAGAACATCATGTGGACCGCCCTACCCAATGGCCTGAACGCGGCCCACGATCATCTGCGCCTATCCGTGCTGGTGTCGCCGCGTCTGACTGCCGACGCTGCCACCGGGACTCTCGCTGAATTCCCCAACTTCGAAGACTGGCCAGCGACCGTGGCAGGCTTGAACTTCACCGTCGAGTTCCTCGCTGGTCCAACCGTTGCTGGCACACGAGTCATCGAGCCCGGGAACCCCGCTCTCGATTCCCCCGCATGGAGAGCGCTCTTCCCGAATGACTTCCCCGTCATCTCCTATCAATTCGATGACCGCTCTGGATTGGCTGTCCGGTCTTTCCCTACTAGGAAAGTACTTTCCTTCCTGAGCAACACCTATCAGACCGTCGCCGTGCAATCGTTCCAGCAGATGCCGACAGTCGAACAATATGGATTTGGAGATACGTCGCCGGGAATAGTGCCGCTGAACGAGATTGCAATCTACAGCGACGAGCAACCAGGGCTGGAGGAGGGCATTAACCGGTTGCTGGGGGATTTGAAAGCGATCCCGTCGAACTTCGGAACGCCAAAGACAGACTTTCTGCAGGTGCGCCTGATGCATCAGTTTCTCTCGAAGGTCACATTCGATGCCAACGGCAACCGCGAAAAGCTGCCTCCGCAAACGCTTCCCGATATTGATTTTCACAAGGCTGTCGCAGGGTTGGGCTCGTATCCCTTGTTGGAGCGCGCACTCGGCCTGGTGATCGATCTTGAAGTGCCCGTGGCCGGGGTGCCCGCCTCGGGAAGTGTCCGGGTACATCCGAGCCTTGCCGGTCCGGCCCCGATGGTTCCATTCACCGCCTACACCTTGAATCTTGCCACGACAACTTTCCTGCCCGCCGGAGCGGCTGGGTCCGACGTGACTGACGGGATGTTGTTTCTCTCCGGCACCGATCAATACGACGTGGTCGAACTCGACGTCGATGGCGGCGCAGAGAAGGCGCTCGATTTCGCATACAACTTGGCGCGCCTCGGTTTCGGCGATGCCAGGCCATCCATCGATACTCCGACAAATTATGGGTTGCCCTCTCTCCGGTCGGCGGGGTTTTCCGTCGCTCGCGTCGATCGCGCAACTCGCCTCGTCACCACGTTCAACACCGCCAAAAGCAACAACACCGCGATCACCACGAGTGCTGCCGTCACGCTGAACGCCGAAGACGTCACACGTGGCTATCGGATTGATGTCTGGGATTCGATGACTGGCCAGTGGCACTCTCTCTGCCTGCGAGACGGAACCTACTCGCTTCTCAATGGGCCATTGACACGGACGTTCTCCGACGAGGGCTTCATCACCGTCGCGACCAGCCAATCGGCCGACGGAACCTCAGCCGATTTGCGTCTTCCTGAATCCCTGTTTCGCTGGGCAGGCTGGAGCCTCTGCGCATCCCGCCCCGGCAAGACCATCGGCGGCGGGCCGACTTTCGCTCCGCAGCCGCAATCTAATCCGGCCACCACTGCCATGAAATTGCAGACATCGTTCACCGCCCAGAAGGGCACCCTGCCTCGTCTGCGATTCGGCGCGCAATATCAGTTCCGGGCCCGCGCCGCAGACCTCGCGGGAAACAGCTTTCCTCCCGGCGCAATTCTCGACAGCATTTACAGCCTCCCCCCACAACCAGTTCCCTATCTTCGATACGAACCGGTAGCCGCTCCGGCGGTGGTGTTGCGCATCGCTCTCGATCCGGCAGCCACACCGGGAGAATCGGGCGATCGCATCGTCATTCGCAGCAATTTCAACACTCACATCGCAAACGTCTCCGAACGGCATATCGCCCCACCCAAGACCAGCGAGACCATGGCTGAAACGCACGGGATGCTCGACACCCCGGCGGGCCCTCCCGACAAGACGCTGTACACGATGCTCGTCAATCAGGATGGCGACTTTGCGACCGATCCGGCGCACCCAGATCAGCCGGTGCCCTTTCCCGGTCCTCAACTCACCATTCCGTATCTGCCTGATCCTTTCGCACCCGGTGCGGCCTTCGCCACGCTGCCCGGAACGGCGCCAGGTTCGGTATTTCAAGTACAGTTCACCGGAACGTGGCCCAACGCCACTCCCTTCCGCTTGATGCTCGACGAAGGCGGTGGCCCGCCCGACTTCACCGAGACCGCCACCGAACGCGTTCTCCGCGTCCATCTCGGAAAGGCGGAAGTCGTAACCGTGGCCATGAGTTGCTTTCTTACCGACGACCCCACAACCAGGCCGCCAAACATGCTTTCCACGATGAAGATCTGGTCCCTCATCGAAGCAGCCAATCCAGCCAATCTCGCTGACCTGCGCACACTCGCCCTTAATGGCGGCCATTGGATGCTCACGCCGCCGCGATTGCTCACGCTCGTACACGCCGTCCAGCAGCCGCTCCTCGAGCCTCAATTTCAGAATTTGCAAGCCGCCAAAGTGCTGGGACAGACGTTTGCCACGCTGACCGATGAGTTTCCCATTGACGGCAAGAGCACCATCAAAGTCGATATCCAATCCACCTGGCAGGACCCGGTCGATGACCTTTCCGACAATCCTCAGCCGGTTGTATTGAACGGCGCCGTTCGCGCCTTTGAAATTCCAATTAGTTCCACGGATACGATCTGCGTCATCGACAGTGCCCACGTCGGGAATCAGCACGAGTTTCACGACACCAAACACCGCAATGTAACCTACACGGCGGTGGCGACGACCCGGTTCAAGGAATACTTCCCCGACGCATTGACGGCAAATCCCCTTAACATCACGCGAACCTCGCAACCGGTGACCATCTCCGTGCTCAATTCGGCGCGACCAGCAGCGCCCAAACCGCTCTACGTTCTTCCCGCGTTTGGATGGGAGACCACGACCGAGGGATCGTGGAATATCAGTCGCCGCAAGGGCGGAGCTCTGCGCGTCTATCTCGATCGTCCGTGGTTCTCTTCCGGCGAAGGCGAACTCCTCGCCGCGATTCTCGATGGATGCGTTCCTCCGCTCGAAACGGGTTCCGGCTTTCAGATTCCCGATCTCCTTAAAGGCTATGTCACACAATGGGGCATGGACCCCATCTGGACGGCAGCGCCGCCACCCACACAGGCCATGCCGCTACCAGAGCATTTCATCAATGCCGTCGCCGTGAGAACTGAATTGACCCTGGATGAATTGTCCAACGAGCCGTTCATCCCGTTTACCGCGGTCGGCCACTCGGTTGTCTATGACGATACCCATGGCCGCAGGCTCTGGTACAGCGATATTCAAATGGACACAGGCGAGGCCTACTTCCCGTTTGTCCGGCTGGCTCTCGCGCGCTATCAGCCGCAATCAATTGCGAATGCTCATTTGTCGCGCGTAGTCCTGGCCGATTTCATCCAGTTGCTGCCCGATCGCGCCGCCAGCATTACGTTCGACCCCCTTGACCCGACTGCGCTCCAGCTCGCAGTGAATGGCCTCACCTACACAGGTCCAGGCGCGGCCTCGATGACCGCTACCATCGAAATGCAACCGCCCGGGAGTGGAGACCTCGCATGGATTCCGGTCAGTTCCATTTCCATGACTCCGCATACCTTCGGCGGTCCCGATACACTCTGGACCGCGCAAATCACGCTGCCCGCGGCGCGCGGCTCCCGCCCCTTCCGCATTGTTGTTCAGGAGTTCGAAATCTACACCCGCGATGTACCGGGAAGCCAGCAACAGCGCCTAGTCTACGCAGACATTTTGAACCTTTGACCATACTGCTCTGGTGCTATCCGATTCTCCCCTCTGCAACGCAAGGGCGCTCTTGCTCGAATGAGGTGAAATCTCAATGCACTCTGGAGCGGGGATCAGTAACGGGAAGCTTGTGTTTACTGAAGATCGCCGACGCCACACGCAACACCGGATTGAGATCTCCGTACTGTGAATCTCCGACGATTCCTGTAGCCGGATACCGTGGCAGGGATCTGGCCCACTCCCAATCCCAAGCCGATTTGAATTGAAACACGATGGGCGGCGGGCGCTCAGGTGTGTGGTGGAGGCTCGAATATTCGAGAACAAACGATTCTCAGATGCCGAGTCCTGCCCTGCTGGAAAACAAGACCCCCTTTCACCCAAAGCTGGATGAGTGATTCGCCCTGTGGGTGTTGAAAAAGTCAGCGTGTTTTCTGCGACTTCGGATCGACTGTGTTCTTAGACGAGGCGGCGTTGTCATCGCCCGTATTCAAAGGGTGGCGTGAACGAGAGATGTTGTCGGTCCAGTCAGGAATCTGACCAGTCGT
>JAFAKX010000052.1 GCA_019234945.1 Silvibacterium sp. | reverse complement strand
GTGATGGCGGGGCTGTGGGTGCTGGGGATGATCCTGCCCAGCCTTTACATGTGGCTGCATCCGGATGGAGATCTGCATCCGGGGCGCTACACGGACGGCTTCTGGATGCGAGCGCTGAAATTTTCGCCTCCGCCGCATGTCCCGTCGTTCCTCTTCGGGATTGCACTGGCTGATCTGGATGGCATGATCGGTCGCGACAGCTGGAAGCGCCTCGTGTTTGGTCTGCTCGGCATGTGCGGGCTCTATGTGATTTTGTACTACGGCGACCGCATGCCGTATCCGCTGATGCACGACGGGTTGCTGATGCCGCTCTTCGGGCTGGCGATCCTGGGGCTGGCGGGACAGAACCTGATTGCGCGCTTTTTTGGATTTGCGCCTTTCGCTGCCATCGGACGCGCGAGCTACTGCCTCTATCTGTTGCACTTCAACCTGTGGCTGCTGATCCACGATTCGCATGTGCTGGAGAAGCTGCACCTCACGCAGTTCGATCCCTGGCTCAGCTACGGACTTCTGGTGGGCGGGGCGCTGCTGGTGATGCGCTTCGTCGAGAAGCCCTCCCAGCGCTGGATTCGCGGATTCATGCACGCCGAAGGTGCGGGTGCAGCCTAGGCCCTAGTCTTTCCTCCGCCTAAACTTTCGTCATCTCGCGCCGATCAAGTTGGAAGCACCCTTTTCGGGTGGAATTCCGCTTTCATACGGAGCATCGGATCCGCATGAACCATGTAACCAGACCCGAGATACCCGCCGCGCCTGCGGTGATGCAGGGCGGAGAACTACCGGACCCGGACCTTCCTGCTTGCCCGGCTCAGATCGGAGAGAAGCGGCGGCATCCGCGTTACAACTGCGACGGATACGCCGAGGTCTTTCTACCCATGGCGGGTTGCTCTTTCGTGGGCGGATATTGGACCTGAGTGTCTCCGGCTGCTTCATCGAAACCGCAATGCCGAACCTGGAGCGCGGCACGCTGGTCGAGGTGTACTTCGTGACCAACCAGCTTCAGCTTCGGGTGCAGGGTAACATCACCGAAGTGCGACAGAAGCGCGGTGCAGGGATTTCGTTTGTGAATGTGAGTCCCCGGCGAGCCGAGCGTATCGCAGCGCTGGTAAGCGAGCTGGCCGAGAAGCAGGGCAAGTACTAAAGCAGAGAGCCCGCTCGGAAGCGGGCTCTGGGGTGATTGCTTTGGCTCTTCGATTACGGAGCGCCGTTGCCCGAGGTGGGCTGGACATGCTGCGTGGCGTGGTTCCCGTGCGTGATCGCAGCGGTGCAGGTCGGTTGGCCGGCAGTCGGGTAGGGGTTGTTCTCCGTTCCGGTCAGGATGCCGGTGTTGGGGTTCTTCTGATATCCCGTAATTGAGCTGTCGAGGAAGTTGGACGTATACAGGTAACGGCCAAGCGCCGGCTCGATCATCACGCAGGTGGGGCCGGTTTTCGTGGCGAAGGTGTTGGTAGCCAGGCTCGATGGAGCGCCCGTGCCCGGGTCGATCTGGTAGCCGCTGATGTCGTTCGAATTGTAGTTGGCCACGTAGATGTAGGTGCCGGTGGGGTCAACCGTGACCGCATCGGGGAAGACATCCGTCTTGAAGGGGCCATTCTGGAGCGGGATCAGGACACCGCCCGGCGTGATGGCATAAGCGATCAGCTGGTTCGTTGAGCCGTCGGTTACGTAGAAGAAGCGTCCCGTAGGATCGCTGGCGCTTGCATTCGGCGCGACACCGGCTTGGAAGCAGTTGTTGCCAGCCGCTGGGTTCGCTGCACAGGGGCTGCTGCTGGCGATTGGCGTGAGCGCTCCGCCACCGCTGCCGGTCGAGAAAGAAAAGGCCGAGACGGTTCCCTTTTGTGTGGAGGTGTTCGTGTTGACCACGTAAACGTAGTCCACAGATGAGTTCGATAGCGGCACCGTTACAGTGATGCTGGAGGGGTTGTTCTCGACGGGCCAGAAAGAGACGTTGGGCGTGACGCTGGTATTGGTGATGGCCGATCCCAGGCTCCCGTCGGAATTGATCGGAAAGACAACCAGGCCGCCGGGGCCCGGATTGGCTACGCCGTACCCGGGCTGGAAGGTGTCGACCACGAACAGCAGGGTACCGGTGGAGTTGATGGTAATGGCCTGCGGCTCCGTACCGGGGGTGTTGTAGGTGTGCTGTGGGTAGATTTTCCCATCGGTGCCGATGGCGAACTCGACGATCGTGTTGTCGTCGTGGTTGACGACGTAAAGGTATTTGCCGTCGGGCGAAGTCACCTCGGCAACAGGATCGCGACCGCCGGAGCTGTAAGGCGAACTGGGAATCTGAGTCAGTGCGCCGGATTCCTGGTCAACCTTGTAGACAGCAATCTGACCGGGATTATTTTTCGAGGCCGTGACATACAGGAAGTCGACGGTGTTGCTTTGGCCACAGGAGGTGATTCCAAATGCAATGCCAACGGAGACTGCGGCGGCCAACAGTCTCTGGCCCGATTTGCTGAACTTCATGCGCTTCCTTCGTCCTGGCCAAAAGCACAGGCTGCGGTTTTGGGATGGCTCCCGCTTGAATTGTAAAAGCCAGCGCCGCTTTCGGCTAGCTGCGGCGGGCAGTTTGTCATGCGCTCCGGGAGGGCGGCATGCACACACGCAAGCCGCCCTGCGAGCGTCGTTCTTCAACTAGTCGGTATGCCCGCTGGCGACGCACCAGGTGGGCGTTCCGACGGTCGCATAGCTGGTTGCGTTACGAAGATCCGTTAGCAGGCCCGAGTTGGGATCGAGCACGTGTCCGGTGACCGTGTTGCTGATCGAGTCAGCGGTATAGATGTACTGGTTCGAAGGATCCTCGATGATGCATTGCGGCCCCGATCCCGTGGTGATCGGGTTGGGGCTGGCGATAGGTGCAAGAACTCCGTTTGCCTGGATGGTGTAAGCCGTGATCTGGCTGTTCGGGTTGGTCGTGCCCGAAGAGGGCCCGGCATTCGCAATATAGAGGAACTTGCCCTTACTGTCCGACGTGAGCGCAACCGGATTCACAGCAGAGGCCGGAACATTGGGCGTGGGGCTGCCAGTGACCGCCTGCAGGAGTCCGCTGGTGCCGATCGTGTAGTAGAAAATCTGGTTGTCGCCGGTGTCGAGGATGTAGATGTACTTATTCGCCTGATCGCTGCCGATGGTGCTGATCTGCTTGGCGCCGGTGGGCAGCTCGGAGTTCTGCGTCAGGGTCAGCTGTCCGTTGGTCGCGTTCAGAGCGTAGACGAAGACGCTCTGGAAGAGCGTGTTATTGCTTCCCGGCGCGGGGCCGTTATCGGGAACGAAAATAAAACCGGCCGAAACCTTGATGTCAATAGGGAAGCAGCCGACCGGGAATGTCGTGAGCTGTGCGCCGCTCGAGTCTGTCTGCTGGTTATTCGTAATCAGCGAGAGCCGCCCTGTGTTCGTGTCCACGGAGAATGCGGTGATGGCTCCGACCGGACGCCAGATGCCCGGGGCCGAAGGGTCGGGGCACGGAAATGCCGTACTCTGCGACGAAGAAGCGTTAACGATCTGCCCGGCAGCATTCTTCTGAGGCATGTACTCATCCAGCACATAGAGATAGGAGCCGGTGGAGTTGAAACCCATCCGGATAGATCCGGTTCCCTGGCTGGTGTAGGACTGCTGGAAGGCGAGGTTCCCACCGCCGCCGATGGAAAAAATCGAGATATTTTCCCCGCTATAGGTAATGTTGCCCGAAGAGTCGGCGGATGGGCTGCCGTTATTGAGCACGTAGAGGTAACGCCCCGTGCTCGAAACGAGCGAGCGAATCGGATTGGTGCCGCCGGAGCCATACGGCGAGCCATTCACCACGCGGAGGTTCCCGGTGTTGTTCAGAACCTGGAAAGCGCCAATCTGGTTGTACTGGGTGCCGGTCACATACAGAAATGCCGCGGTGAAATCAGTGCTGCAGGAGGTAATTCCAAATCCGAGACCTAGGGACACAACCAAAGCCAGCGTGACCCGGCCAAATTTCTTAAACTTCATGCGCTTCCTTCATCCTGGCGTGACGAGATGCGGCCAGGCAACTGGATCGGGATCGCTCCCGTTTTTGAATTGTAAAAGCTACTTGTGCTTTCAGGCTACACTACTCAGGGTTCAACACAACAGCGCTCAGCGATCAGCGTTCGGCATTCGAAAAACAGTATTTAAAAAAGCTGCAAGTTGGACGCAAATATAGCGGCTTGGTCATATACCAGCGATTAGTATTCGATTCGCCGAACCCTGACCGCTGACCGCTGCCAGGGACTTACCAGACGACGCAGGGCTTCTCGGGCATCATCGGCTGTCCCTTATGGCAGCCGAACGCTTTACCAAATTCGTCGAAGTTCTGCACAGCGCCATTGGTGCGGAACTCGCCAGGGGAGTGCGGGTCGGTGCGGGCCGCGACGCGCGCGTACTCATCGGTGCGGTTCTCGCACCAGACCTGCGCGAAGGAGATGAAGTATCTTTGGGCCGGCGTGTAGCCATCGATCTTCTGCGTCTCGGTGTTTCCGCCTTCCTTCGCCAGCACGCTGATGAGCGCCCGGTATGCGATGCGGAGCCCGCCGTTGTCTGCAGTGTTTTCGCCGAGCGTTAGCTTTCCGTTCAGCTTCTGTCCGGAAACCGGCTCGAAGCTGCCGTATTCGTTCACCTCGCAGCCGGTACGCTCGTCGAAAGCAGCGCGGTCGGAGGGCGTCCACCAATTCTTTACGTTGCCCTGAGCGTCGTACTTGCTGCCCTGGTCGTCGAAGCCGTGGGTCATCTCATGGCCGATGACAACGCCGATGGCGCCAAAGTTGACCGCGGGGTCCTTTGAATTATCGAAAAACGGCGGCTGCAGAATGCCGGCAGGGAAGTTGATGTCGTTGTTGCTGGCCTGATAGTAGGCGTTCACTGTGGGCGGCGTCATGGTCCACTCTTTCTCGTCGACGGGCTGGCCGATCTTCTTGAGATCGCGCGCAAGCTCGAATTCATCGGCACGCTGGATGTTGCCAAGCAGGTCGTCGCGCTTCACCTCGAGCTTCGAGTAGTCGCGCCACTTCTCCGGGTAGCCGATCTTCTGACGGAAGGCGGCGAGTTTGGCTTCGGCCTGCTTCTTTGTCTCGGGCGTCATCCAGGGCAGCGACTGAATATCTTCGTTGAGCGATTTTTCCAGAGCGGCAACCAGCTTTTCCATGTTGGCCTTGGCTTCAGGAGGGAAGTTCTCCTTCACCCAGTCCTGCCCGACGGCTTCGCCCATGGCGTTGTCGGTGAGGCTGGTGCAGCGCTTCCAGCGTGCCTCCTGCTCCTGTTGGCCCTGGAGAGTCCTGCGGAAGAAGTCGAAGTTCAGGTCGACGTAGGGCTGCGAGAGCCACGGAGCGGCCGAGTTGAGCGCATGAAAGCGCAGATAGCTCTTGATGCTGTCGAGGCTCTGGTTCTGGATCACCTCGTTCATCGTCTTGAAGAAGTCCGGCGTACCGATGTTCAGCTCGCGAATGGCCGGGGCGGGTGTGCCCGCGAGATAGGCGTTCCAATCGAAGTCCGGGGCCAGCGTATTCAGGTTTGACACTGGAAGCAGGTGGTAGCGCTTCGCCGGATCGCGCAGGTCGACGCGCGGCATCGAGCCTTTGGCCAGAGCCGTTTCGATCGCGAGAACGCTGTCGGCTTCGGCGGCGGCCTTGTCGTCGTTGTCGCCGGCGAGCTTGAAGAGCGCAATGGCGTAATCCTTGTACTGCTTGCGGATTTTAGTCATGCGCTCGTCGTCGAGGATGTAGTAGTCGCGATCAGGAAGGCTGAGTCCGCTTTGAAAGACTGCACCGATCTGCTTCTGCGAATCCTTCTGGTCCTGCTCGCTGCCGAAGCGGAAGAAGGCGCCGGTGGCATCGTCAACCTGCAGGCGGGCGACGAGAGTGGCGAGGCCCTTCTTGTCAGAAAGCGCGTCGATGCTGGCCAGCACCGGCTGGAGAGGCTTCTCCCCGAGTTGGTTGGCGAGGTCGGTGTTCAAGCAGGCTGCATAGAAGTCACCGTACTTGCGCTGCAGCGGCGTCTTCGGGTCGTTTGCGGCGCGATTCAGATCGACCCAGAGCAGGTAGCGGTCGCGCTCGCGCAGCTCATTGAAGCGGCCCCAGCGCGCCTGGTCGCCAGGAATAGGGTTGTTCTTGCGCCAGTTGCCGCAGGCGTACTCATAAAAATTAACGCAAGGATCCACCGACTTGTCGATTGCGTTCAGGTCGAAACTCTGGATAGGCTTCGGCGGAACAGGAGCGGCGTTCGAAGACTGATTCGCCGGCGCAGGCGCGCTTTGCGCCACGGCGAGACCTCCAGACAAGAAAAGCACACTGGCAAAACGGAACAATTTCATTGCATTTCCTCGGGAGCAATATGTCCTGTGAGCGGGAGAGTTTTTCATGAACCGGCGGATAGATGGGACTGGATACCCAAAGACGTACGAAGAAAAAATATCACGGCATCGCAGCGAGATGGAACAGACCGCACAGGAGCCGGGACGCGCTGAAGGGTTATCTAAGGCCAGTCGTGGACTTTTGGAGACGTTTCCCTAAAAGACCTTCAGGTGGATCGTCAGGTACTTTTTGGGATCCTTACGGATAGCGTCAATCAGCTCGCTGGCGTTCGTGAGCACCTTGTCAGTGTTCTGATAAACGGAGGGGTTCTTCGCTAGCTGGCCGATCGTGCCCTCGCCCTTGTTGATGCCAGCAAGTAGCGTATCGAGTTGGTTCACAGTGTCGTTCAGCTTCGCCGCGAACTTCGGATCCTTGGCCAGGAGTCCCAATGAGCCTTTGCCCGCATTCACATCGGCCAGGATCTTGTTCAGGCTGTCGCTGGACTGCTTCAGGTTGTTGTAAAGGGTATCGTCCTTGAGCATCTTTCCGATGCTGCCATGTCCGGCGTCCACCTCTTTGGTGATGTTTTCAACATGGCCAACCGTGTCGTTGAGGCGGTTGTAGAGGGTGTCATCAGCGATCAGCTTGCCGATGGTGCCTTTTCCGCTGCTCAGCTGATCGGCCATTCTCTTGATCTCGTTCACTGCGGATACGGCATTGTTATAAAGCATAGGATCGTTGATGAGCTGGCCGATGGTTCCCTTGCCAGCGTTCATCGAGTCGACCAGATTGTCCACTTTGGCAAGAATCGTGTTGAGCTGCTCAATCGTTCCTTGGCTCGACTTGATTACGTCGCTGAGGTTCGGGGTCTCGTTCGTCTTGAGCTCGGATCCGTTCTGCAGCGGAGGTCCGGTGGCGAACTTACTGTCGATATTCACGACGGTGTCACCCAGAACGCCAATGGTTTCCAGGCTGCTCTTCGAATCGGTGTGAAGCGCAGGTGAATATTGCTTGCCGACCTTCATGATGACCTCGACGGGAGTAAGTCTGCGCTCCGGCACGATGCGAATGGCCTTGACAGTGCCGATGGTCACGCCCTCAAGGTTCACGGGCGCACCGATCTTGAGTCCCGCAGAGTTTTCAAAATAAGAGACAAGCGTCAGTTTTCCGCTCAGAAAGCCGCCTGTGTTGCCGGACATGAGGAAGATCAGCGCGACGAGCGTTGCGATCGCTACCAGGACCAGCACGCCGACCTTAAGCTGAGACCAATGGACCTGCTGCTGGCTGGGCAATGACTCCCTCGTGGTGAAAGATTCTTAGGAACTGCTCAAACCGCTCTGGTTGTGAGCATATCAAACCAGCCGGTCCGAATCCTGGCGACTCCGTCCCGATGTGGAACAACGTTAATTCTCGAGATGCACGGCGGCCATCGCCGTTGTCATACTGTGAGTGAGGGAGAGCGACACGTGCCGGACTCCCAGCCGAGTGGCAATTTCCTTAGCGCGTCCGCTGAAGTGCAGGTGGGGACGGCGGCCGGGCTCGCGGCGGACCTCCAGCTCCTTCCAGGTGACCCCGTGCTGGATGCCGGTTCCGAGGGCCTTGGCGCCGGCCTCCTTGGCCGCAAAACGCGCCGCGAAGCTCTCGGCGCTGTTCTTTTTGGACTGGCAGTAGGCGATTTCCCCGGGAGTGAAGACCCGGAAGAGAAAGCGTTCCCCAAAGCGCTCTATCGATTGCGCAATGCGGTGGATTTCGATCATATCGATTCCGGTTCCGACGAGCATGAGGGCAAATTACATCATTCTCACGCGGGAATCTAATGAAGAAGTAGCGCATTACCCAGTATCAGTCCGGGACAAACTAACGAAACCGTCATCGATTCCGATCAATGATGTGTGCGTCACGGTTACGAATCCGAGGAGTCGCCGGGCTGGCTGCTGCGGCTGACCGCGCTGTGTGCCGGTGATCCGGCGAAGACGGTGCGCACGCTGACTGGGGCGTTGCTGGCCTGTGGTGGCTGGGTGCTGACGCGCAGCCACGAAAAGGGCGCCTTTGCACTGGATTTTGAATTCGCCCGCGCTACCTGCGTGGAGGTGTATGCCGTGATGATCGGCTGCGGGCTGGATCTGAGCCGCGAGTCGCACCTGCGCATGGCTGAGCTGTGCCACTGCACCAAAAACCTGATCGAGACCCGGGCGTTCGACATTGCGCGGATCGACCTGGTTGTCTACAACAACCGTTCGCAGAACGCCGGAGACGACCACTCGATGGTGCTCTCCGGCTAACCGGTCTTCAGCCGAGCAGCTTCGGCCAGTCCAGTTCGCCCGGCCCAGTTCATCCGGCCCGGTTCATCCGGCTTCGACGAGTCCGTAGCGGCGCTGCCAGGCTTCACGCAGGCGTGCCCAGACGCGCCGCTTCTCGTCGTCGGTGGCGTCGGCTCCGGGATTTTCGACGAATCGCGCCGCTTCCTGCTTGGCTAATTCAAGCAGACCGCGGTCACGCAGCAGGTTGGCGACACGAAAATCGGGCAAGCCGGCCTGGCGCGTTCCGAAGAACTCTCCGGGGCCGCGCAACTGCAGGTCCAGTTCGGCCAACTCGAAGCCGTCCTGCGTGCGCACCATGGCGGCCAGACGCTCCTCAGCTGCGGGTGAGATCCGGCCACCGGTCATGAGAATGCAATAGGACTTTGCGGCTCCACGGCCTACGCGGCCGCGCAACTGATGCAACTGGGCCAGGCCGAAGCGCTCGGCATGTTCGATGACCATCACGCTGGCGTTCGGCACATCGACGCCGACTTCGATGACCGTGGTCGAAATGAGAACATCGATTTCGCCGCGCTGGAAGCGCCGCATGATGATTTCCTTCTCGTCGGCATCGAGGCGGCCGTGCAGCAGCCCGAGGCGCAGCCCGCCGAGATGAGTGGCCTGCAGGTTCTCGTACATCTCTGTCGCGGACTTGAGTGTGGGCTTCTCGAAAAGGGACTCGGCTTTCTTCTGCGCCGCTTTCTTTGCGGCGGATTTCTTCGCCGGCTTTGTCTCTTCCGGCTCAGGCTCCGCGAAGTCGAGTTCGGGCTGGTCGTCCTTTTGTCCCTCGATCACCGGATACACTACGTATGCCTGATGACCGCGCCGCGCTTGTTCCCGGACCACCTTCCACACATCCTCGGCGCGCTCGTCGGAGACCCGCCTTGTGATGATCGGCGTTCTGCCGGGCGGCAGCTCGTCGAGCACGCTGAGGTCGAGATCTCCGTAGAGCGAGAGCGCCAGGGTGCGCGGGATCGGCGTTGCGGTCATGACGAGAACATCGGGCTCGGCTGCATTCGGCTTCTTCATCAGCTTGAAGCGCTGCAGGACACCGAAGCGGTGCTGCTCGTCGACCACGACGATACCGAGGTTCGCAAATTCCACTTTCTCCTCAATAAGCGCGTGGGTGCCGATGACCAGATCAGCCTCGCCGTGGAAGATGCGCCGCCGTGCGAGCTTCTTCTTGTCCTCATCGAGTGACCCTGTGAGCAAGACCGCGCGGTAGCGGCGCGACGATTTTTCGAGGACTTTGCGCGCGGCGAGGTAATGCTGTGTTGCAAGAATCTCCGTGGGGGCCATGAGCGCCGCCTGGCAGCCGTTCTCAATGGCGACGATCATCGCCTGCAGCGCGACGATGGTCTTGCCGGAGCCAACGTCTCCCTGAAGCAGACGGCGCATCGGCGTAGGCTTGCGCATGTCGCCGACGATTTCGCCGAGCACGCGCTTCTGAGCCGTTGTGGGATGGAACGGCAGAATCTGCCGGATGGCCTCGCGCGCTTTTTCATTGGTTTCGAAGGCGAACCCGGTGCGCTGCTGCAGCTTGCGGCGCTTGAGTTCGAGTCCGCACTCGAGATAGAAGAGCTCTTCGAAGATGAGCCGCTTGTGCGCCGGCGTGGCCGATGCCTGGAGCTGTGACATCGGAGTCCCGGCGACGGGAAAATGCACGCAGCGGAGTGCTTCTTCGCGGCCGGGCATGTCGAGGCGCGCCAGCAGCGAGGCGGGCAGCGTCTCCGGCACGTGCCCTTCGAGCTGCTGGAGCAGGTAGTAGACGATGCGGCGAATCCAACGCGAGGCGAGCCGGCTGCCGCCGAGCGATTCATAGACGGGCGTGATGCGCCCCACCTCGAGCAGTCGCGTCTCGTCTTCCGCTTCATCCTCGGGCAGGATCTCAAACTGCGGCTGGATCATCTTGAAGTTGCGCGACGACCGCGACGGCTCGACTTTGCCATAGAGCGCGATCATCTGCCCGGTCTTGAACTTGCCATCGAGATACGTCCCGTGAAACCAGATGCACTTCATCGTGGAGGTGCCCTGCCCGACGGTCATCTCGAAGATCGGCATCGACCGAGTGCGCAGCAGGACTGCTCCGCGGACTTCGGCGATGACGCTGGCCATTTCGCCGGGGGTGAGCTCGGTCAGCGCGCGCGGATGAAGACGGTCTTCATAGCGGAAGGGCAGGTGGTAGAGGAGGTCCTCGACGGTGGCGATGCGCTTTTCCGCGAGCATCGCTGCGATCTGCGGGCCAATGCCTTTGACAAACTGAACAGGGGTATCGAGCTGAACCACATTGCGATGCTATCAGTGCTGCGCGCACGGCGGGACTGGCCGTTCCAGGCACACGCGCTTCGCGCGTGCCACTCCCGATTGTCGGGGACGATCAATTACTGGGGTGCTAACAACCGAATCCTTCGGGGATCGAGTTGAGGGTTTCGAACTCTCGCCCAGTGGATGAAAAGCACCGATCTCCTACATTGGTAATGGCCGCACCGAATTAGGAATGAGTACTAATTCGTTTGTTCGAGCACCGTGGTCTGCCTGTTAGACTTTGGAAGAAATCGGGGAGAACACCGCATGTCCACGGTGGTAAGCCTGGATAGAATTTCCAAATCATACGAACAAAAAATTGCAGTCAGCGAATTAAGCCTCCAGATCGAAGAAGGAACGATGTTCGGCCTGCTCGGGCCTAATGGATCGGGCAAGACCTCGAGCATCCGCATGATGATCGGCATAACGATGCCAGACTCAGGCGCGGTGAGTCTGTTCGGGAAGCCGTTCGTACGCGAGAGCCTGAAGCGTGTGGGCTATCTGCCCGAAGAGCGCGGCCTCTACAAGAAGATGAAGGTGATCGACCAGCTCGTCTTTATGGGTCAGCTGCGCGGACTCGAACCTGCGGTCGCGGCGCGCCGCGCGCACGACTGGTGCGAGCGCATGCAGATTCTCGACTCGGCCGGCAAGAAGACCGAAGAGCTTTCGAAGGGCATGCAGCAGAAGATCCAGTTCATCGCAACGCTGCTGCACGATCCCGAGCTGGTCATCATGGACGAGCCGTTTTCCGGGCTAGACCCCGTGAATGCCACGCTGCTGCAGGACACGCTGGTCGATCTGAAGAAGACCGGCAAGGCGATCCTGTTTTCGACGCACCGCATGGATCAGGTCGAAAAGCTCTGCGACGCCATCTGCCTTATCAACAAAGGCCACCCCGTGCTGCAGGGCAGCATGCGCGAAGTGAAGTCGCGCTACGAGCGCAACCACGTCGTCATGACATTCGAGGGTGACAGCTCGTTCCTGCAGCACCCCGCCGTCAAGAACTACAAGGACTATTCAGGACAGGTGGAGATCGACCTGAAGCCCGGAGCGAACGCGCAGGATCTGCTGCGTGAGGCCGTCAGCAGAGCCGTGATCACGAAATTCGAATTGATGGAACCGTCGCTGGAAGAAATTTTCATCCGCACCGTGGGAGAGGACGTCGATGCGTGACATCTGGCTGATCGCCAAGCGCGAATACCTGGAGCAGGTTCGGGGCAAGGCCTTCAAGGTAACGACCGTCCTTATTCCGCTCGTCTTCATCGGCATCTTCGCCCTGATCGCGATCGCCGGGAAGAACTCGGGAGTGGGCAAGCATATCGTGATCGCGACGGCTGACCCGGCCCTCGCCAAGCGCATCCGCGAGCCGCTCATCGCCGACAAAGACGCACAGATGACGGTCGATGTGCTGGCTCCTGCGACACAGAACGACCGCCACAGGCTTCTCGAAGAGGTCGATCAGAAGCAGATCGACGGATTCCTATGGCTCGAAGCGCCGGCGAACGGGCCGACGAAGGCTACCTTCGAGTCACGCTCCTCTGGAGACTTCGCCACCGAGGGGCGTGTTCAAAACGCGGTGAATCATGCGCTCGTCGAGGAGCGGCTCGCGGCCCGGGGCATCTCGACCGGCGACGTCGAAGAGTTGACCAAACCCATCGACCTGGGCACCGTGCAGGTCAAAAATGGCAAGGAGACGGTCAGCAGCGCCCTGAGCACCTTTTGGGCGGCGTATGCGATGGCGTTTCTCCTGTCGTTTACGGTCGTGATGTACGGCATGAATGTCGGCCGCTCGGTCATCCAGGAGAAGACCTCACGCATCTTCGAAGTGATGCTGGCAACCGTGCGCCCAGGCGATTTGCTGGCCGGCAAGCTGATCGGCATCGGGGCCGTCGGTCTCACCCAGATCACCATCTGGCTGGTGGCCGCAGGGCTCTTTGCCGGATCGGCTCTGGGCGCGCGCACTCTCGCCGGCGGTCTGAAAGTGCATGTCTCGGCGCCGGAAATCGTGCTCTTCTGCCTCTATTTCGTGCTCGGCTACGCGCTCTACAGCACGCTCTTCGCGGGCCTGGCCTCGACATGCGACACCGAGCAGGAGCTGCAGCAGTACTCTCCGTTGGCCGCTGTGCCCATCTGGCTCAGCTTCGGCATGATCGCGTTTATCGTAAGCAATCCCAACTCGATCTGGTCGGTGGCCATCTCGATGTTCCCGCCGTGCGCGCCTATCACGATGTTTCTGCGGCTGGCCTCGCAGTTTCCTCCATACTGGCAAATCGCTCTGTCGCTGGGCCTGATGGCGGTATCGGTCTACATCCTGCTGTGGCTGGCCTCCAGGATTTACCGCGTGGGAATCCTGATGTACGGCAAACGCGCGACACTGCCGGAGATGCTGCGCTGGCTTAGATACAGCTGAGGACTGGCCGTCCAGGCAGGACTGGCCGTCCAGGCACACGCGCCTTCGGCGCAGGGACCCGAGCCGGGCATTGCTTGTCGTTAGAATCGGGAAAGTGGAATCGGATAGCGACTTTTCATTGGGACAGCGAATCGCGCTCGCAATCGTGCCGCGGTTGACAGCCCTGCTGCTGGCCATCATCGGAACGACGCTGCGCTTCGAGGTGATCGCAGAAGAAGGCGCTGTACCGGAGACCCCGCCACCGAGAGGGATCTTCTGCTTCTGGCACCGCTGCACGCTACTCGCCGGATGGTACTTCCGCAAATATCACAGCACCATCCTGATCAGCCATAGCTTTGACGGTGAGTTGATCGCGCGAACCCTGCGTCTGCTTGGATACCCCACCGTCCGGGGATCGAGCTCACGCGGCGGCGCTGGTGGCTTGCTTGCCCTCCAGAGAGTGCTCGAGCGTGGGCTCTCCGCGATCTTTACCGCCGATGGTCCGCGTGGCCCCATCTATCAGACCAAGATCGGCCCGGTAAAGCTCGCGCAAATGAGCGGACAGGCAATCGGCAGCTTCTATCTGCTGCCCGAGCACGCGTGGGTGATGCGGTCGTGGGATCAATTCCTGATCCCCAAGCCGTTTTCGCGCGTCGCCGTGAGCTGGACGCGGAGGGTCGCTGCTCCCGGGCCCGATGCCGATGCCGAGACTCTGGAGCGAACTCGACAGGAGCTGAACGATGCGCTGGAGCGGGCGCGCTTGAGAGCGGAGGCGCATTTCGCCAAAAGGTGACGGAGATGGATTCGGGAAGAGCGTCGAAGAGCGTTTGGAGCTTCACTGGCATCTGCCTTGCCGCTATTTATTTCGTCCTCGTTGTGGGCGTATATATTTTCTCTGCCCTGACGACGAAGCCAGACAATGTTGGATTGGATTCCCTTCCTGCTGCTGGCAATGCCCTGGTACATCTTTACGAACCGCTTCTTTGGCGGCAATTTGGTCCTGGGCCATACCTGGTTTCATCCTGAATGCCGCCATTCTGTATCTACTGGGCGTGTTGATCGACAAAGGGAGGCGCATCCTTACGAAGGAGCAGCGTGACCAGCCCGTAAGATAATCGGTGTGCTTGTTTCCGATTTCGACTACAACCTTCCCGAAGAATTGATTGCGCAGGAGCCTACCGCCGAGCGGGCTGGCGCGCGCATGCTCACGCTCGATCGGCGGACCGGAGCTCACGAAGACCGCATGTTCCGGGACTTTCCCGGCCTCCTTCGCGAAGGCGATCTGCTCGTCCTCAACGACAGCCGCGTCATCCCCGCTCGCCTCTTCGCCCATCGTGCCGGACTGCACACGCAGCCCGGACATCACACCAGCGGCCGCGTGCAGGTGCTCCTCACCGAGCAGCTCTCCGAATGGGAGTGGCGCGTGCTCGCGCGACCCGGGCGCAAGGCCCTGACCGGAGAGGTCCTGACCTTCGGCGATGGAGCACTGCGGGCCGAAATCGTGGCACACGGCGAATTCGGGGAACGCACATTGCGCTTTGAGCCGGTGCCCGATTTCTTCGGAGAAGTCGAAAAGCTCGGTCACGTCCCGCTGCCGCCCTATATTCACCGCGCAGACATCGAAAGGGACCGGGAGAGATACCAGACTGTTTATGCGCGCGAACGCGGATCGGTTGCCGCTCCCACGGCAGGTCTGCACTTTACGCCTGAAATTCTGGACCGCATTCGCGCACGCGGGGTGCGGATTGCCTATGTCACCCTGCACGTCGGACTGGGGACGTTCCAGCCTGTCCGCGTAGACCGGGTCGAGGATATTCATCTCCACGCCGAGCGCTACACGTTGTCCGAGGCCACCGCGAACGAACTGAATGCCGCCAGGCGCGGAGGCAGGCGCATCGTCGCGGCAGGCACGACAACCGTCCGCACCCTTGAACACTGCGCCCTCGGCAGTCCCGAGTTCACCCCACATTCCGGCAGCACCAGCATCTTTATCTCACCGGGATTCGAATTTCGCGCCGTCAACGCACTGCTGACAAATTTTCACCTGCCGCAATCAACGCTGCTGATGCTGGTGAGCGCTTTCGGAGGCAGCGACCATGTCCTGAACGCTTATCGCCATGCGGTCACCGAGCGCTATCGTTTCTTCTCCTACGGTGACTGCATGTTTCTGTCGTAGCGATCTGCAACAGCAGCTTCCGCGATGAAAAACGATAGACTCAAACGTGATGTCTGACGTGACGAAACCGCCCGTTTTTCTCCTTGATTCAATGTCGTTCATCTTTCGCGCCTATCACGCGATGCAGCGGCAGAGGCCGATGTCCACGCGTACAGGTGTGCCCACCGCGGCGACCTACGTGTTCGTGAACATGATCAACAAGCTGCGCAAGGACTTCGCGCCGGAGTACTTTGCCGCGGTGTTCGACATCAGCGGGCCGGTATTTCGCGACGTGCGGGCGCGCGAAATGACGACCGTACGGAAATTCAACATCAAGACGCAGCAGTTCGATGAGGTTGATTACGGCGGCTACAAAGCGAACCGGACTGAGATGCCGGCCGATCTTTCGCAGCAACTGCCGTACATCCGGCGCGCGCTCGAGGCGTTTCGTATTCCCATCCTGCAGGCCGAGGGATTCGAAGCCGACGATGTCATCGGTACGCTAGCCGCCAAGGCCGCGAAAGCCGGGCATCCGGTTTATGTGGTCTCGAGCGATAAGGACATGCTGCAGCTCGTTACCGAGCAGGTGAAGGTGCTGAATCCGACGAAGGACAATCTCGTCCTCGACCGCACCAAGGTTGAAGAGACACTGGGCGTGCCGCCCGAGAGGGTCATCGACGTGATGGCGCTGCGCGGCGACTCCATCGACAACATCCCGGGCGCGCCAGGGATCGGCGACAAAGGATCGGTGGAGCTGATCCAGCAGTTCGGCAACGTCGAGGCGGCACTCGATCGCGCGTCGGAAGTAAAGCGCAAGACCTACCGCGAATCGCTGGAGAACAATCGCGACGCGGTGCTGTTGAGCAAGGAGCTGGTGACGATTCACTGCTCGGTGCCCATTGAGCTGAACCTTGACGAGATGCGCACGCAGCAGCCTGATGTGAGCGCCTGCCGTGCGCTCTTCACCGAGCTGGAGTTCACCACGCTGCTGAAAGAGCTGGCTCCAGCGGAGCTGTCGCGCCCGGTCGACTATGTGATGGATCCGACGGAGGAAGACATCGCGGAGTTCCTCACCGCCGCGCGAGCGAAGGGATTCTCGCTGGCTGTGTCCTCGTCGGCTCTTGAAGAGGCTGCCGAGCAGGTGAGCGAGCAGGAATCAGAGGCGATTGAAGAGACTGAGCCCGAGCTGAAAACGATGTCGCTGCTCGACCTCGTCGACAAAACCGAAGCCGAAGCGTGCCCTCCGCAGGCGCCCGAAGTTTGCAGGATTGCTGTTGCCACCGGTTCAGACAAAGCGCTTTTGGTCCCGCTCGAGTCCGTGCGCGCGCTGCTCGAAGATGAAAAAATTCCGAAGCGTGTCCACGACCTGAAGGGAGCGATGCGTGCGCTCGAACAGCACGGCGTGACGCTGCGCTGCGCTGGCGACGACCTGATGCTGTACTCGTACCTGATCAATCCCACGCACGCGTCGCATCGGCTGAGCGATGTGGCGGCACGGTTCAGCGAGCATCCGCTGAAGGAGACGGGCGACCGTGAGCTAACCGAAGCGGCGCACGCGATCGAGGCGCTGACGCCGGTGCTCCGCGATGATGTGAAGGCTCTCGACGAGCGCGAGGTGTACAAGACCATCGACCTGCCGCTTGTTCCGGTGCTCTTTCGGATGGAGAAGGCCGGTGTGCGCGTCGACTCTGGGGTGCTGAACAAAATGTCGGCAACGCTGGGCGCGGAGATCGATCGCGTGGGCGAAGAGATCTACGCTCGCTCGGGGCATCGATTCAACATCCAGTCTCCCAAGCAGCTCGGCGACGTTCTCTTCAACAAGATGGGCCTGCCGAAGCCTCTGAAGTACGGCAAGGGCAAGGTCGTCTCAACCGCGCAGGACGTGCTTGAGGAACTTGCCGTGCACAACGACGTGCCGCGTATGGTGCTTGAGTATCGCCAGCTCGCGAAGCTCAAGTCGAACTATGTCGACTCGCTGCCGCTTCTGGCCGACAGTGAGGGGCGCGTGCATACCACGTTCAACCAGGTGGGAACGGCGACGGGGCGGCTATCGTCGACGAACCCGAACCTGCAGAACATCCCGATCCGCACCGAGCTTGGCCGCGAGATTCGCGCCGCCTTCACTGCTGCTTCGGGTCGCACGCTGTTGTCTGCGGACTATTCGCAGATCGAGCTGCGGTTAATGGCGCACTTCTCCGAAGATCCGCTGCTGACGCAGGCGTATCGCACCGGGCAGGACATTCACACGCTGACGGCATCGGAGGTCTTCGGCGTTCCGCCCGACAAGATGAGCAAGGAGACGCGCAACCGCGCCAAAGCTGTGAACTTCGGCATTGTGTACGGCATTTCGCCGTTCGGGCTGGCCGCGCAGCTCGGCATCGATCAGCACGAAGCGCGGCTTTATATCGAGACGTACTTCGAGCGCTACAAGGGTGTGCGCACGTTCATCGACCGCCTGCTCGAGGAGACGCGGCGGGAGCAGAAGGTGCGCACCATGTTCGGGCGCGTGCGTCCTATACCCGACATCCAGAGCCGCAATGCCAACCTGCGCGGCTTCGCCGAGCGCACCGCGGTGAACACTCCGCTGCAGGGCAGCGCTGCCGACATCATCAAGGTAGCGATGATCCGCATCGACCAGAAGCTCGCGGAGCTCAGGCTCAGGGCGCGAATGACGCTGCAGGTGCACGACGAGCTGCTCTTCGATGTGCCTGAAGCTGAGGTGGATGAGGTGCGCAAACTTGTGCAGCACGAACTCGAGCATGTCGTGGAGTTGAAGGTTCCCCTGGTGGCCGATGTCGGCGTGGGCCCGAACTGGCGCGACCTGGAGGACTGAGGACTGGCCGTCCAGGCACACGCGCCCTGCGGGCGCAGGAGTCCCATAGGCTACGCCCCCAGTGATTCCCGAATTGCGCGGGCAATCGCCTCGGCGTGGCGGCGCATCACGTCTTCGGATTCGGCTTCGATCATCACGCGGGCAAGCGGCTCGGTTCCGGAATAGCGAACCACGACACGGCCGTTGCCGTTCAGGGATTCCTCGGCTTCGCGGATTCGGGCGGCAACAACTTCGACCTGATCGAGCGGCTTCTTCTCCTTCACGCGGATGTTCACGATGATCTGCGGGAAGACCTTGAGATCGGCGATAAGCTCGTTAAGGTCTTTTCCTGAGCGCTCGACGATATCCAAAACTACTAAGGCTGTCAGCAGGCCATCGCCGGTAGTTGCGAGGTGGGGGAAGAGGATGTGCCCCGATTGCTCGCCGCCGAGCGAAGCGTGGTTGGCCTGCATCATCTCAAGCACATATTTATCGCCCACCGGTGCGCGCAGCATTCTGATCTGGTCGCTGCGCAGCGCCGCTTCGAGGCCCATGTTCGACATGGTGGTGGCAACGACCACACCGCCGTTGAGCAGTCCGCGAGCCTTCAGATCGCGTGCGGCGAGCAGCAGAATGGCGTCTCCGTTGACGACATTGCCGTTGCGGTCTGCAAAGAGCGCGCGGTCGGCGTCACCGTCAAAGGTGATTCCGATGTGGGCGCCTGCCGCCTTTGTTTCGGCGGCAACAACCTCGGGATGCAGTGCCCCGCAGCCGGCATTGATGTTGTGGCCATCGGGTGAGGCATGCGTGAGTTGAACTGAACCGCACAGGTCACCGAACAGTTCAGGCGCGATTGCCGACGCAGCCCCGTTCGCACAGTCAACGACGATCTTCCGGCCCTCGAGGCAGAGTCCGGGTACGGCAGAATCCAGAAACCGCTCATAGTCCTGGCGGAAGGAAAGATTCTCTGTGGGCGATGCCAAACTCGCCGGATCGGGCGCAGTGATCGTTTCGAGCTGCCGGAAGATCTCATCCTCGATGCGAAGTTCGGTTTCATCCGGGAGCTTGTATCCATCGCCGCCGAAGACTTTGATGCCGTTGTCGTGCCAGGGATTGTGCGAAGCCGAAATGACCACTCCTGCGGAGAACCTGTGACTGCGCGCGAGATAAGCGACTCCTGGGGTTGTGATCACGCCGGCGCTTTCAACGGTTGCTCCGCCGTCGAGCAGGCCGGCACTGAACACTGCTGCGATCCATTCGCTCGACTCGCGGGTGTCCATACCGAGAATGATCGAGGGCTGGCGCGAATTTGACTTGAGCTGATGCGCGAGGGCGATGCCGACCGCGTAAATGGTCCTGGGATCAAGCGGCGCTTCGCCGGCAACGGCGCGGATTCCATCGGTTCCGAACAGTTTTCTCATGCTTTTACAATCGCTTACGTTATTTCTGGTTCTGTTGTGGTCTTCAACACGCTGCTTTCGATACTTCCTTTAGCAACCCGTGTGAAGAGCTTTTGTTCTGGTTGCACAAGCGCCGCGTCTTTGATCAGCGCCCCGGATTCGTCGTATACAAGAGCGTAGCCGCGATTGAGGATGCCGAGCGGCGACAGGGAATTCAGCCGCTTCTCAAGGGCGTCGAGCTGCGAACGGCGGAGCGTTACAAAGCTCCTCTGCGCACGGTCAAGCCGCGTATTCAGGCTGTCGAGCCGGTGACTAGTCAGCGCGAGCCGGTTGGTCACATCATGGCGCAGAACGGCTGCCGTAAGCTGCTGCAGCCGCTGTGTGGCAGCCAAGTACTGCCGCCGCCATGCGGATTCCATCCTGAAGGCGAGCTCGTCGACGCGTTGCTGGCGGCGGTTGAGGCTGTCGCGCATGCGTGCGAAGGCGGCGTGCGAAGAAAGCCGCGAGAAGCGCTCGCGCGCCTGCATGAGCGCATAGCGTGTGGCGCGGACGAGCCGCTGGCTGAGCTCTTCGAGGCGCTCCTCGACCTTGTGCTGCGCTGCGGTAATCAATTCAGCCGCGGCCGATGGTGTGGGAGCGCGCAGATCGGCAACGAAATCGGCGATGGTGAAGTCCGTTTCGTGTCCGATGGCCGAGACAACGGGGATCTCCGAGCGGGCGATGGCGCGGGCGAGGAACTCGCTGTTGAAGGGCGCAAGATCCTCGAGCGATCCGCCGCCGCGGGCGAGAACGATCACGTCGGCCTCCCGGGTGCGATTGAACCAGGCGATGCCAGCCTCGACTTCGGCGGCTGCCGCTTCGCCCTGCACAAGCGCCGGATAGAGCAGCACCTGCAGCGCGCTGTGGCGGCGACGCACAAT
>JAFAKX010000192.1 GCA_019234945.1 Silvibacterium sp. | reverse complement strand
GCTGAGAACTGCACATCCGGAGTTGCACCGGTCCACGAAATGGCTGGTGGGCGCGACACTGTTCCAACTCGCAGTTGGCTTGTACGGCGGCTATTTCGGAGCCGGAATCGGTATCCTCATGCTGGCCGCGCTCTCCATCATCGGGCTCACCGATATTCACCAGATGAACGGCCTCAAAGTGCTCTTCGCGATGTGCATCAACGGAATCGCCGCCGTGTACTTCGTGGCGGCCCGGATGATCTACTGGCCATACGTGATTCTGATGGTGGTGGCTGCAATCGCAGGGGGATATTGGGGGGCGGGCACGGCGCGGCGTTTGGGAACGACCGCGGTGAGGCGCATCGTGATCGGGATCGGGTTTGCGATGGCGCTGTCGCTGTTCGTGAAGAAGTAGCTTTGCTAAGCAAGATGATTGAATCAACAGAAACGCAAAGTTGCTTCGCACCTAAAACTGAATCCCAAAAAGTACCTTGATGGCTTTAACCTGACCATCGTCAGTCGTTAGCGTGAAACGTTCACTGCCTGTGAATGGGCCAAGTTTGAAGTTTTCGGCATCGATGCTTACCGTCGTTGATGGACCGTTCTCTTCGAACGCCCACCTTAAATCTGTTCCGTTAAACGATTTGAACTCGCCGTTAAATCCGAATGCTTGGGCATTGCCGCTGTTGGGCTGAGTGAAATGAAAGCCTGCATTGAGGCTATTGCCACCGAGAACGACGGTGAAACTGCCCCCCACCGTCAGGGTGGTGCCGTTGTTGGCCTCGCTCTTAAGTTGAAGATCGAGGTTGCCCTTGAAGTCTTTCTTGATGAACTGGGCATCCATGGAGAACGTTGCTCCCGTTCCGGAAGAACTGGATTCATCATCGAGCTTGTAAGTAATGGTGAAATCACTCGCTATGTGCAGAGTACCGATGAACTGCAAGCCGAAAGTGTCAGTGCCCTTGTCGTAGCTGTAAACGAATTCGTTGACGCTGGGATCGAGATTGATGGTCCCCGGGAGGGTGAATTCGGCACCTTTGCCGTCAGCAGTATCGTAATGGAGCACCAGAACGCTCTTTCCGTTTACTACGGAGTGCTTCCAGTCGCCCGGGAAACTCAGGACATTTTCGTTTCCTGTTGCGAAATTGGCGACATCAAAAAAGTGATAGGAAAAATGGCTGTTTGAGTCCTGAAGGAAACCGTCGAGGGTGGAGACCTGAGAGCCCAGGGTGAGGACGAGGAGGTTCTGGGGATTGAAATTCCATGTTCCGTGCAGTTGGAAGGTGAAGGGAGCAGAGCTATCCGGTCGGACAATGAGGATATCTTTATCATTGGAATATAACGGCAGAGCGGCACCGGAGTGGAAATTAAAAACAGGAGTGCCACGGGAGATGATCTGCAGTTGATTGTTGTTATTGAACAGCCAATCGACAGGAAATGTGGCCGAGGCTCCCCCACCCGAAGGAGCAAGGATGATCTGGTTCTTCGCATTGGTGGTCCAGGTGCCGGCGGCCACTCCTGCCTGCTGTACAGAACCGTCGATACCGAAATCGAATGTCGTTGTTCCACTCTTTAACTGAAACATCTCATCCCCTTTTACTACCTGATTGGAGTGCTAACACTGAAGTAAGCGCGACCGTGGCCGCTTCCAGTCGCTACAGTCCCTAGACCATAAGCCCAATCCAAACGAAATGTGACCTGATGATACAGAGCCCTGAGTCCGATTCCGGGGCCGGCTTTTACACCAGGAGGACCTGCATAAGTCTGATAGGCACCTCCGAAATCGCAAAAAACGGCAAGTCTGACATTATTGTTCAGGAATTGTGCGACGGCATCTTCCGAGCCTGCGTGCCGCGGCAACCCGTGCCATAACTCTGGCTGAACGGTCCAGACGCGCCGAGCTAGCAGATCGTCAGCCCGGAACCCGCGGAGGGATGAGACGCCGCCGAACGAGGGCAACTCATACACGGGAACAAGATCGGTGGCCGCGCTGAATTGGGCCTTCACCTCGAACACAGAGGTGCCCAGGGCTTCCTGATGATAGGTGGTGGTGAGACTGCCCTTGGCGAAGCCGCCGTTTGCAGCCGTTGCTGCTCGAACGGTCGGATTTATCTGCAGTTGAAATGGCCGCGCCGACTGCAGGGATGAGAGTACGTACGTTGCGCCAACGTCCGTACTGACGAGAGTATCCGAAATAACGGTGGCTGCCGGGCCACTCAATTCCGGGTCGGTGAGTGTGACGGTTTGCGCGCCACTGTCGACGTAGAACCTGAGAGACGACCCCAACGGGTCGCGAAGAACTTCGAATTGCGCGTGGGCAGTTCCCCCGTTGCGACGCTCGTTTAACAGGCGAATCCCAATGAGGCGATGATAGGTGGTATCAGAGCCTCCGTTGAGATCGAGGCTGAGGCGATGATGGAGCTTTTGGAAGCCGAGGTAGTCAAACGAGGCAGAGCCGCTTCCATTTGCCAGATAGTTCGCCGAGCCGCTTTCCAGCGTGATATCGGCTACTCCAAGGAGGCGTTGGTACTCGAACGCTCCGATCGGGCGGACACCTTGCCCGGAAAGATATGAGAATCCTGCACCCACGTAGCCCTTCTTGTCTTTTGGGGACGCCTTGCTGGTTTCATCAGCTGATGCCGTGTTGGTGTCGGCGTTGCGAAAGAAAGAGGTAGTCGGAAGGGAGTTGCGGGCGGAGGGCACCGCCGCTGTGCCTGGCTTTACGGGAAGCGTTCCAGTTTCCTTGCCAGCTTTTGAATCTGGGTCGTTCCTATGAACATTGACAAAGATCGTTGGAACCGTCGAGTTCAAAGAGGATCCCTCGGTGACCGTGAACCCGCGGGCGGCGAGATCGGCCTGAGCGGCCGCAAAAGGAATGGAATTAAATAATGGCTGCAAGTTGTCGGGGACGTCGATCGAATCGTAGTTGCCTGCAGGACTTTCGACAGTATGAGGCTGAATATTGGTCAGCGTTCTGAATCTGCTGGTCGAAACCAAATTGTAGAGGGCAATCGAGCGATCGAGTTGGGCTTGCGTGTCGGCCGGGCTCCTTGCAGGCGGAAGCATGTTAACAACGGCGATCTTTGCGTTTGGCTGGATCGTGATGGACAGCGGCTTGCCCGAATACTTCTTCGATGGGGACACCTGGACATATGGCGATAATCCGCGCCGGGAATAGAAATCATCGATCAGTTGCTTGATGTATTCCTGGCGCCAGATGCCTTGATCAAAGGTATCGAGGTATTCTGCCAATTGGTCATGCAAGAGCACTTCGGGGGTGTTCGGTAAGGAGGCCGACCATCTGGACTTCGGCGCCACAATGAAAAAAGTAAGTTGGCCCAGCAGGGAATCGCTTCCGGGGTGTGCATCCGGGACCTGAAGCGCACCCCCGCCGATCAAAGATCCCTGAAACTTGTCGCCAAGGGCGACCCTGAGAGGCAGAAACCCGTGCTGCCCTGTTTTGATCTGATTCTCTGCATCGGCATAGCAGGAGCGGAATCCGTTCCACTCAGAATGCTTAAAGGTCCCGAGAAGGCATTTGGGAATTGACTTCTGGAAGCCATCGTCTTTCTGGTCCGTGCCATTGAGCGCGTTCCAGTAAAGCGGAGACATATTCTTCAAAACCGCATCGAGGTCGTGGGCAAGAATCTTCTTGAGCGTTGCATCGTCCGGAATTCGATTGTCGGCCGGAAGTAATTCCTTATGCAGAATCTGGGCGCCCTCTGGGTCAGCAGTCCTTACTACGCCGTCGACCACTTGTATGTCCACAATGAACGAGGCGCAGTTTGGGCATCTTTCTGCCGCGACGCTGGCCGGAAAACCGCCGAATAGCTGCAACGCAAGAACTGCTATGGCCGCCGGCCATAAGCTGATTCGACAGTCCCTGGAACGAATCCGCTCAGTAGAGTAGCTGTCAGCGGGTCTGCACCGGATCGGAATAGCAGCCGCATTGCCAATCCCCATACCCATGGTCAGTGTGTTTGCCGGATCTTCCTTACTAAGTCGGTGGGTCCGCCCAGAAGTCCGCAGGTCTGCCAAGCATCTTCAGAGCGATGCTGCGATCACAAGCACAGAGGAATTACGACAAACACAAATATGATCTTGCCGCATACATTCTCGCCGCCTGCCGAAACACGGAACGCAATTGGGGCAAGCCTCAGAACATGATGGCGAGAAGGTGTTTCAGCAATGTGGGATTTCCCATGAACAATGAAGCTGTGCCGTCATGAGGCACCTGGTAATCCATCACCCAAATAAAAATCCACCACACACATATTGATAGCTCGATAAGCTCCCAGCATTGCGTGCTGAATCTTCTTACAAATTGATACAGATGTCTAGATAATTTCTGTTGTGCCTGTTCTCAATCGCCGAACCTCGCCAGCCCTCGCTCCCGCGCCTTTGCCGCCTCCTCTTCGCGATTCTTGGGAAGCGCCGTCGTCTCGAGCGAGGTCAGCAGACCCATGGAGATGGCCGCAATATCATCGATCGCCGCGATGAATGCAGCCTCATTGGCTTTTGACGGCTTGTTGAATCCGCTGATTTTTCGCACGAACTGCAACGACGCCGCGCGGACCTCTTCCTCCGTAACCGGCGGATCAAAATTAAAAAGGGTCTTGATATTCCTGCACATGATCGGCGTCCTCATCCCAAAGTTTTCGCGAGCGCTTACCTTAAGAATGTTAAGCCTTCCGAATTCGCTGCGCTTTTACGCCGATAGCTGCTCCTTGTTTATCATCGATGCGGATGCTTCCTTCGGCCCAGACCGCCCTCAGTGATCTCATCGAGCGGTTGCGCTCCGGAGACACTCGCGCCCTTGCCCGAGCCATCTCGCTGGCCGAGAACGACGCTCCAGGCGCAATCGATGTCCTGTCGGCTTGCTTTCCCCACACCGGTCACGCGCTGCGCATCGGAATCACCGGCTCACCCGGGGCAGGGAAGAGCACGCTTGTCGACAGGCTCGCCCGTGCCTGGCGCGGAGCCGGCGTCAGCGTGGGAGTCATCGCTGTCGATCCAAGCAGCGCCTTCACTGGGGGCGCAATTCTCGGCGATCGCATTCGCATGCAGGAGCGCATCGGCGATGATGGTCTTTACGTGCGCAGCATGGCGACGCGAGGTGCGTTGGGCGGACTGGCGCGAACGACGGCCGACGTCGCTCAGCTGATCGAAGCGAGCGGCAAAGACATAGTTTTGGTCGAGACCGTCGGCGTCGGCCAGGACGAGATCGACATCGTGAGGCTCGCCGATGTAACTGTGGTTGTTCTGGTTCCCGGCATGGGCGATGATGTGCAGACCATCAAAGCCGGTGTCATGGAGATCGCGGACATCTTCGTCATCAACAAAGCCGACCGCGAAGGCGCCGATCGCGTGGAGCGCGAGATACGTGCCATGCAATCGCTTGCCGGAGATCGTACGACGCGAATCACGCCGATCGTCAAGACCGTCGCGACCACCGGCATTGGGCTCGACGAGCTGCTCAACGCTATCGAGGAGATGAAGCAGTGGCTCGCGCAGGAAGGCCGGATCGAAGTGCGGCGCACGGCGTACTGGCGCGAGCGAATCGAGCAGATGGTGCAGCATGCGCTGCTTAAAGAGGCGCGCGCCCATGGATTGAGCCGCGAAGAGCTGGCGAAGCACGCGGAGCGCATCGCCGCCGGGGACGAAGATCCCTATCGCCTGGCGCCAAGGCTCGTGGCCCGCGTCTTCAATGAACGCGAAGACGCCCGCGGAGTGAGGTCATGATGAAGATCGATCATCTGGGAATCGCGGTGAACAGCATCCAGACGGCCCGCGCATTCTATGAGGCCCTGGGGCTTACCGTGGCGCAGGAAGAAACCGTCGAACACGAGCAGGTGCGTACCGCGATGATTCCGGTCGGCGAAAGCCGGATTGAGTTGCTTGAGCCGACGAACGCGAACTCAACGGTGGGCCGATTCCTCACGAAGCGTGGCGAAGGGCTGCACCACGTCGCATTGCATGTCGATGACATCGCGGCTACGCTGGAAACCCTGAAGTCAAATGGCGTGCGGATCGTTTCCGAAGATGTTCAGGTGGGCGCAGGCGGCCATCTCTACTTCTTTGTTCACCCTTCTAGCGCAGGCGGAGTGCTGCTCGAAATTTGCCAAGACCAGGACCAGGAGCGGGAGCGGGTCTGATCGATGCTTCTCGGTATTGACACATGCGGTGGAGTCGGATCGATTGTGCTGGCGCGCTGGAGCGGTGGTCCCATCGAACTCATTGCTGAAGCTGAAATCGCAGGCAAAACCTACTCGGCACAGCTCATACCCAGGATTCAGGAGTTGCTCGATGTGCAGCAATGCGGCCCTCAGGACCTGGAAGCGATCGTCGTAGTTCATGGTCCTGGCAGCTTTACTGGAGTCCGGGTCGGGCTGAGCGCAGCCAAGGGCCTTGCCGAAGTTTTGAGCATACCCTTGGTTGCGGTATCACGGCTGGCAGTATTAGCCGCAACAGCCGGCACGGATGCGGCCGCGCTGGACGCGGGCCGGGGCGAGTTCTACTTCCGTTTTGAGGTCGAGGAGGCTCTGCTCACACCCGAAGAGATCCGCGCGCGCATTTCTGGCACTCTCGCTGTGTGCGAAGAGAACGCGTCGCAGGCGTTCCCGAATGCGCTCCTTATCCAGCCGCCAACTGCCGCAGATGCCCTGCGCTACGCCGTCCCCAGGCTCTCTGCAAAAGACTTCGACGACGTAGCCACCATAGACGGCAACTACGTGCGCCGCTCCGACGCCGAGTTGTTCGCGCAGCAGGGCACACGGCGCTGAATGGTCGACATTCGTGCGATGGCTGCTGAAGACATCGGTGCCATCCTGAAGCTTGCGTCCGAAACACCCGAGGCACCGCATTGGGATCGCAGTGCCTACGAGCAAATCCCCTCTCCCGATAAGGAAATGCGCGCCTCTCGCGCAGCCTGGGTGGCCACGAACGGGCGGGATCTGCTTGGGTTTACTGTGGTGCACCTGGTCGCTGAAGTTTGCGAACTCGAGTCCATCGTCGTCGCGAAACCGGCGCAGCGAAAGGGCGTCGGCAAATCTCTGCTGAATGCCGTCACTGAATGGTCTCTCGCTTCCGGCGCACAAAAGCTCGAACTCGAGGTCCGCGCCGACAATGAGCCCGCCATTGCTTTTTACGAAAGCGCCGGGCTCATCCGGGAGGGCCTGCGCATCGGTTACTATCGTGATCCGCAGGATGACGCTGTC
>JAFAKX010000154.1 GCA_019234945.1 Silvibacterium sp. | reverse complement strand
GGCGAACCGGGCGCGACGAGGACGACTGCCGGATCGGCGAGCAGGCCGGCGGGGACCGGGACGACGACGGGGGGAAGTGCAACAGGGCTGAGCGCAACGGTCCCGCGGCCAAAGCCCGCGACTGCACTCGACGGGAGCACCGCTGCGCCTGTGAGCAGGCCGGCCGTCGGCGCGAGCGCGGCTGGTATTACAACTTCGACTCCGAGGCCGAGGCCTGCCGGCGGGACCTCCCTGACGGGCGGCACGGCGGCTGTAGGTACCAGTACCGTCAGCAGCCCGGCGACATCCACTCCGGCTTCCGCTTCGGGAGTTGGCACTGGCGGGAGCGCTCCAAAGCGAACCGTTGTCGTGGATGGCCCGATGCCCGCAGGGCGGGCCAGCACTGGAACCCGTAGCGTGGGCCCGGCCGAGCCGCCGGTGAGTGCGCCGGTTAAGAAGAAGGTGCCGGAGATTGTTCCTGACGACGGCAGTAGGCCTGCTTCGACAGAGAAACCGGTCGCGCCGAAGCCGAAGCCTGCGGTTCAGCCCGCCGGGGATAATGCGCCAACGGCTCCGAATGGGGGCCGATAAAGATGCCGCTCATGGCGTCGACCCGGCGAGAGGCGGACGAACAGTCGTTTCCGCTGGCGCTCTATGTGCTGGTTCCGGTGCTGGCGCTCGGGATCCAGTCGCTGGTCTCGCTGCATTTCCCGCCGTTCGCGATGCTGGACCTGCCGCTGATTGTGGTGATCTACTTCGCGATTACGAGGCGCAGCCCGGTGGCGGCGACAATCGGCGGCGCGCTGATGGGTATCGCGCAGGATGCGCTGACACGCCAGCCGCTGGGAGTGTTCGGGATCTGCAACGGGGTGATCGGTTACCTGGCCGGGTCTCTCGGCGTGCGCATCGATACCGAGAACCATGGGATGCGGCTGCTGCTGACGTTCCTGTTTGTGCTGCTGCACAACGCGATTGACTGGGTGCTGGTGCGGCACCTGCTGGTCGAACCGATGGCCTGGAACTGGATCAGAGAGCCGATACGCGCAGGAGGGAATGCGCTTGTGGGCGTGATGATTTATGCGCTGCTCGATCTGGCGAAGTCGCGAGAGTAGCGGCTGGTGAACTGAACTATGGATCAGAACCTGAGACAGAGGGAAGAGAAGCTGCCGGCGATCAAGCTGACGATATTTCAGTATCTGATCGTTGGTGTAATGGTGGTGCTGATCTTCGGGTTGTGGCGGCTGCAGATTGTGGACGCGCAGAACTATCGCAGCCAGGCGGAGGCGAACCGCATTCGCAAGGTGCCGATTCTCGCGCCGCGCGGTCAGATCTTCGATCGCGATGGGCGACTGCTGGTGGACAGCTATCCTTCGGTGTCATGTTTTCTGGTTCGCGAGCAGGGCCATGATTATGAGGCGGACCTGCCGATGATCGCGCGCGGGCTCCACCTGACGGTAGACCAGATCCACGCGATCTTAAAGAAGTACCGCGCGGCTCCGAAGTATGAGCCATTGCCGCTCAAGCAGGACATCACGCCGGACGAGCAGGAGTTCATCGAGGCGCATCGCGATGAAATGCCCGAACTTGAAACAGTAGACGAGCAGCGCCGACTGTATCCCAAGGATGGGTTTGCTGCACACCTAGTCGGCTATGTGGGAGAAGTCAGCGAGGAGATGCTGAACGATCCGCGGTATGCGGCGTATGAGCCCGGCGACGTGGTTGGCAAGTCAGGCGTTGAGGAGTCATATGATGCGATTTTGCGTGGGGTGGACGGGTCTCATGACGTGCTGGTCGACAGCCACGGACGCGAGGTGGGGAAGCTGGGGACAGAGCCATCGAAGCCGGGGCAGAGCCTGAAGCTGAGTATCGATCTGGATATTCAGCGCGCGGCGGAGAACGCGTTTGGGGACAGGAATGGCGCGGTGATCGCAATGGATCCGCACACGGGCGAGATTCTGGCCATGCTGAGCCGTCCGACGTTTGATCCCAATGCGTTTGCGGTACGAATCGGGCGGGAGGAGTGGAACCGGCTGATCACAGACCCGAACCATCCGCTGCTGAACAAGACGATCCAGGCGCAGCTTGCTCCGGGGTCGACCTTCAAGGTAATCATGTCGCTCGCGGGCTTGCAGCAGAACGTTGCGCAGGACCTGAAGGTGAACTGCGGCGGCGGCGTGACATTCTATGGACACTATTTCGCTTGCGACAAGAAGCATGGGCCGCTGAACGTACAGCAGGCGATCTCGAGGTCGTGCGACACATACTTCTACACGCTCGCGGTAAAGCTGGGAATCAGCTCGATCGCCAAGTATGCACATATGGTCGGCCTGGGGCAGAGGACCGGCGTCGACCTGCCGGACGAGGTCTCGGGTGTGGTGCCGTCGGAGGAGTGGAAGATGAAGACCTTCCACGAGAAGTGGTACGCGGGCGAGACGGTCTCGGTGGGGATCGGACAGGGCGCGCTGGCGGTGACGCCGATTCAGCTAGCGCGAGCGCTGAGCGGCATCGCTTCCGGCGGAGTATTCAAGCGTCCGCACATCGTGTTTCCGGATGAGGTGCCGGAGGACTATCGGAAGGCGATGCTGGATACGTATCCGGGGTCGGGGGATGTGACGTTCCCGATCGATCCGGACAACTGGGAGACGATTACAGAGGGCATGGCTGGCGCAACGGACCCGCGGGCGGGCGGGACAGCATTTGCGTCGCACCTCGAGAACATCGATTTTGCTGGGAAGACGGGGACGGCCCAGGTAGTGAGCCACAGTGCTGGCACGAACAAGGTATCGAGCGTGATTGCGGAGCGGCCGAATGCCTGGTTCGTGGGGATGTCGCCACGCAGAAACCCGGATATTGTCGTAGCAGTGCTCTGGGAGCACGGCGGCTGGGGTGCAGGATCGGCGCACGTGGCGGCGCGGGTGATCGAGGCCTTCGTGAACAAGCAGCGGCGCCTGAATCACAACCTGGCGACGGAGAAACAGGAGCCGGTCGAGGTGGGCGCGGTGTGGTCGGACCCGTCGAGTCCGGACGGGATGGGCGGCAGGCCGGTGGTGGCGAAGAGATCGGTTAAGACCCCTGAGTTGGATGCGATGCGGGCGGGACATTTCTTCATCGATATGCCTCCGGCTGCCAACGGGGCAGGCGCTCTCGCCGCGGCGGTGCGGTAACTGATGCGGCGGTTTCTTTCATTCCGGGATTTTGACTGGACCCTGCTCGGGTTCGTGATGATCCTGTCGATCATCAGTATCTTCGAGATTTATTCGGCGACGCTGCACACGAAATTCGTGGGGTTCTACAAGCAGCAGATCCTCTGGCTGATCGGCGGCCTGTTCGCGATGTTCGTCTTTTCCATCATCGATTATCACCGGCTTATTGATGCGATCCACTGGATCTATGGTTTCTGCGTGGTATCGCTGGTTGCCGTGCTGGTAGTGGGGACGAAGGTACTGGGGGCGCGGCGGTGGATCAAGCTGCCCGGAGGGATTCATTTTCAGCCGTCGGAGTGGGTGAAGCTGGTGCTGATTGTGGCAGTCACGCGTTATTTTGTCGGCCTTATGGGTAAGCAACTCACCTGGGCGGACATTTTCAAGGCGATGGCGCTGGTCGGGGTTCCGATGCTGCTGGTACTGAAGCAGCCGGATTTGGGGACGGCGCTGACGTATACGCCAGTGCTGCTGGCGGGGCTGTTTCTGGGTGGCATTGACTTGAAGAAAGGCGCGATTCTGGTCTTTGCCGCGCTGCTGCTCGGGAGCATAGCGTTCACTAGCGGGAAGGTGCTGAAGCCGTATCAGAAGGCGCGACTGACAAGCTTTATGAATCCGGATGCGGACCCCAAGGGCAGCGGCTACCAGATCAACCAGTCGAAGATCGCGGTTGGCGACGGCGGGGTCTTCGGGCGAGGTGCGACGAAGGGCACGCAGACGCAAGGGGACTTTCTGCCGATTCCGTACACGGACTTTATCTTTGCTGCGTTTGCGGAGGAGCACGGGTTCGTGGGCGCGGTGATCGTGCTGCTGATATACTTCTTAATATTGATGCGTTTGATTCAGAACGCACAAACAGCCGCGGACCTCTCAGGCACGTTCCTGATTATGGGCGTGGTGGCCGTGCTGATCTTTCAGATCGCGGTCAACGTCGGAATGGTCATCGGGCTGATGCCGGTCACCGGAATACCTCTTCCCCTTATGAGTTACGGAGGTTCTTCGGTGCTGTTCACCTTTCTGGCTCTGGGCATGGTGATGAATGTCCGGATGAGCCGCTTCGTGAACTGAGTCCCCGGCATGGGATTTGAAGTTTGCAAGGACGTCCGCCTGCGGCGGACGAGAAGTTTAATCATTTAGCCGGCCGGGTAGATCACCGGGCCGGGCAGGATTCAGGGATGAAGGCGCAGAGACGGGAAACGGCCCCGCCGGGAAAATCGGCAGACGCGGTCACAAACTCCTTGCGCTCCGAGGCACTCCGTAGCACAGTTGGTTTTTTCAGTGAGCGTCCGCCGGGTTATCGGCGAGAGGGCGGCTTACTCCTCACGCAAAGAATCTTCTTCGACACGGGCGAGTCTTCGTCATACCTGGGCCTTTCCGGATTTCCGCTCTGATCTGTCTCGACCGTTTTCGCGCGGCACGATTCGCGCGATGAGAGAGGCAGTATGGCAAAAGAAATATGCATTTCGACAACGCCGCATGAGACGCGGCTTGCGATTCTAGAGAACGACGAACTCACCGAGATTTACTACGAACGCGAGAACGAATACACACTCGCGGGTTCCATTTACAAGGGCAGAGTCACGCGCGTGCTTCCGGGCATGCAGTCGGCGTTTGTCGACATTGGCCTGGAGCGGGACGCCTTCCTTTATGTAACCGATTTTCTCGAGGAACAGGACGAAGGCGCCGAGTTTGAAACGGCGGGCGGCAACGGGCAGAGATCGCGCCGCGAAGGCGGCCAGGAAAACTATGCGCGAGCCCGCCAGCCGGAAGCTGCCGCGGAGCCTGAGGCAGAGGAAGCCGAAGCAGGGGGACAGCAGGATACCGAATCGCCAAGCGGGACGCGCCGCTGGCGAGGCCGGCGTGGACGCAGGCGGGGGTTTCGCTCGCGCGGGCAGCATGACGAGCGTCCGCAGCTTGAGTCTCCGGCTCTGGTGGAGGAAGCGATCTCGGCTGAGCCGGTAGTTATGCCGGAGCACGGTGCTCCGGGTGGGATGCCGGCGACGAACCGGATCTTGTTGCCGGGCGAATCGCTTTCGAAGTACGGCGGCGCTCCAGCTGCGGAGGCGAAGCTGGAAGCTTCGGTGCAGGCGGCTCCCGCCCGGGTGAACTATACGGCCCCGAAGCCGTCGACGCTCGTCGAGACACCGATCGAGTGGGACGGCGGGCTGATGATGCCCGGCGAGTCGCTGTCGCGGTATCGGGGGAGGAATGCGACCCCGGCTGTCGAGCCGATGGGGGAGACTTCTGCCGTTCAGGCTGAAGTTACGAGCCATGAGGCGGAGGCGGTTGCTGCGGTGATAGAGGACGAGCCTCATACGGCAGTGCATCAAGGCGAGGTGGTGCCTTATGGGCATGTCCTCGAGCAGGTTGTAGAACCGGGCGAGACGTCCGCGGACCCCCAGGTTGGAGGCGGAGAAGCTGTTGAGACCGCCGCGGTTTATACCGAGCCAGAGCGGGCTGAGGCTTCTTCTGAGCCCCCGGCAGAGGTTGCTGAGGAAGAGATTCACGAAGAGGTGCACGAATTCGAGCCGGAAACGGCATCGGCTTCACATCGTGTGGACCCTTCAGCGCCGAGTGAGTTTCGCGTGTCGAGCGTGGCGGAGGAGGAAGCGCCTGTTGCCGCTGCAGATCTCGAAACGATTGCGGAAGAGATTCGCGAGCACGCTCCGATTGAGAAGCATTCGGCAGCGGATGCTGTCGACTTTGCAGATGAGGCGCCCGCTCCGCAGGTGGCAGAGGTGGCCGACCAGCTGTTTGGGTTCGCTCCGGGTTCGGGTGTGCTCGAAGAGGAAGTTATCGAAGAAGAGGAATACGACTTCGAGCCGATTCACCGGCATGCCGATGAGCATGACAGCGAGGATCTGGAAGAAGAGACGCTGGACCACGCCGGTGAGCTGAGCGAGATGGTGCGCGACTCGCACCTGGAACAGAGGCTGCAGAGTGCTCCGGGCCTGGAGGAGGGCGAGGAAGAGGAGATCGAGCCGGATGACGTTGAGGCGGACGAAGAAGAGGACGCAGAGCCGAGCTTTAAATCCGAGGAGACTGGAGAGCGCGGGTTCGATACGGCGGTGGCCGAGCCGGCAAGACCGCGTCGCGATGGAGAACGCAGAGGTGGACGCCGGGGCGACCGGCGCGGAGATCGTCGTGGGCACGGAGGGCCGCGGCGGCATTCGGCGCAGACAATGGACCTGCCAATCATCAGCGACCTGTTGAAGCAGGGCCAGGAGATTCTGGTTCAGATTGCGAAGGAGCCGATTGCCAAGAAAGGCGCGCGCATCACGAGCCATATCGCGCTTCCTGGGCGGTTCCTCGTATTCATGCCGACGGTGAATCATGTGGGCGTCTCGCGCAAGATTTCCTCCGATGAGGAGCGCCAGCGCCTGAAGCGGATTCTGATCAGCGAAAAGGGCGAGGCTTCGGGCGGATTCATCGTGCGTACCGCGGCCGATGGCGCGAGCGAAGACGAGCTGCGGGCCGATCTCCGCTTCCTGATCAGTCTGTGGAACGATATCAAGCAGCGGGCGGAGTCAAGCAAGGCTCCGGCGCTGATTTACCACGACCTGAACCTCGTAGAGCGCGTGCTGCGCGACCAGGTTAGCGATAACTTCTCGGCGATCTGGGTCGATAACGAGATGGAGTACGAGCGGACAGTGCGCTTCCTGAACCGCTTCCAGCCATCGCTGGTGCGGAGGGTAAAGCTGTACACGAAGGAGACTCCGCTATTTGAGCAGTTCGGCATTCAGGAGGAGATCACAAAGGCGCTGAAGTCAAAGGTATGGCTCAAGTCAGGTGGATCGATCGTGATCAACCAGACCGAAGCACTGGTGGCCATCGACATCAACACCGGCAAGTATGTCGGCAAGACAGCGCGGCTTGAAGACACGATTCTGAAGACGAACCTCGATGCGATTCCAGAGATTGTGCGGCAGATACGGCTGCGCGACCTGGGCGGCATCATCGTGATCGACTTTATCGACATGGATGAGCGCAAGAATCGCCACAAGGTGATGCAGGCACTGGAAGAAGCGCTGAAGGCAGATCGCGCGCCGTCGAAGGTGCTT
>JAFAKX010000064.1 GCA_019234945.1 Silvibacterium sp. | reverse complement strand
GGGGTCCCAGCGGCATTCGAGCAGAGCCGGTAAGGCTTCGGCGGCGAGGCTCACGGCAAAGGAATCGAGCGGGATTGACAGGCCGCGCCCGTGAGCTTTGAGGAAAGCCTCCTTGCGGGTCCAGCAGCGAAAGAACGCCCGCTCCCGATCGACAGGGTCGACAGCTCGAAGCGCAGCAATCTCGCGGGACGAAAAGTGCGATTCGGCGATCAGCTCGAGATCGTTCATAGCACGGACCGCTTCTACATCTACGCCCAGATCGGCATCGAGACAGAGCGCGAGCAGCGTGAGCCCTTCGGTGTGCGACAGGTTGAACCGCAGCCGACCCGGCCCCGTCGCCCCAGGATTGGCAAGCTCGGGCTTGCCGTATTCGTTTACGGCGAAGGCGATGTCTTCGGGAGCAATTTCGGAACAGGCGCCAAGAATCAGGCGCACCCGCCCGTGATCGACGATGAAACGATGCGTGAGATGCGGAAAGCGAAATCGCGCGGCGCGATCGCGCTCTTCTGCGCCGAGCAGGCGTGAATAGGGCTCGAGTTCAGCGTCCGGCTCGGGCTTCAACCTCCAGATATGGACTTCTCCGCTCGTGAGCCGGCGGCCGATCTCGGGGTGCGACCGAATCAGACGCGCGTCTCCTGAGCTTGCCTGAAGCTCTCGCGCACGATGTCGCCGACCACGCTCAGGTTCGGCTCAATGAACATCGTTTCGTGATTGCCTGGAGCCCAGTGCACATCGATTCCGTTGATGGCCAAGGCTCCCCAGCCGCAGTCGGGCTCTGCGCCCGGAATATATGGGGCGTCTGTTGCACGGACGAGCGTGATGCGGCCCGGAAGCGGCTTGCCGTTGTATGAGCGAACAGCCTCCAACGTCTGCAGACTGACGTTGTGCATGAACGCCGGCAGCGGAAGTCCGAGTAGCTGGAAAAGCCGCTGCGCCATGGCCCAGTTTTTCAGGTACAGGCGCGACCGCATCGAAAGCGCCTTCTGCTTCACTGCATTCCACGCGTATTTCACCCTGCCGCCCGGCGAGAGCGGCCGGAGTTTGCCGCGGTGAAAGCGCAATTTCCGGTGCAGCCGGGCGTGGAGCGCCATTTCGGGCATGTGCTTCTGCGCCTGCGCCAGTTCTGCGGCATACCCGGGCCGCCATGAGTCGAAGAGAACGATCATACCGACCTCTTCGCCAGCATCGATAAGCAGTCTTGCGGTCTCGACGGCCAGCGGGCCGGCGGCGCACCATCCGCCGATGAAATAGGGCCCCTTTGGCTGGACAGCGCGAATTTCCTTCGCGTAAGACGCCACGCGCTCCGGCATCGACATCGACTGGTTCAGCTCGCGCAGGCCGTAGAAGGGCTGGTTCTCGCCGAGCACCTTCGGCAGTCCTCCGTAAAGCAGGTAGGAATGGACGAGGAAGAATGGCGGCTTCGAGCCTTTCGGCTGCACGGGTACGAGCGGCGAATAGATCGTGCGCCCGCGAACGATGTCCGCGAGTTGCTCGATCGTCGGCGCGTTGAAGATCGTGGTGATGGGCAGCGAGAGCGACAGGCTGCGATTGATATTGGCAAAGAGCCGCACGATCATCAGCGAATACCCGCCGAGGGTGAAAAAGTTCGTGCGGATACCGATGGGCCGGACCCCAAGCACCGACTCCCAGATGGAGACCAGGTTCTTTTCGAGGTCATCGCGCGGCGGAACGTAATCCGCGTCGGCGGGCGCCTCCAGCGGAACCGATCCCGGAACAGGCAGTGCAGCAAGGTCAGCCGAGCCGTCAATGCGGCGGGGAATAGCGGCAATTGCCATGACCTCGGCCGAGGCAAGGTGCGGCGGCGCCGAGGATTTAAGGTGCGCCCGGACGGCTGCTAGCGGAGGCAACTGGCCATTGTGGCCCGCGACCCAGGCGGCCAGGACCGGCTTACCTGCCGTGCCCGGCACGATTGCGGCATCGGCGGCGGCAACTGTCGGCTCCGCGAGCAGCAGATCCTCCAGTTCTTCGAGGTGGAGACGATGGCCATGCAGGCTTACGGAGCGATCAAGCCGCCCGGCGAATTCGAATCCCTTTGCCGGCGAGTAGCGCGCCGTGAAGCCGGACTTGAGTTGCAGATGATCCCGCTCGACTACAAGTTCGCCGCGAACGCCAAACGGCACAGGCGCGCCCGATTCGTCGACGATGCGCAGCGTGTCTCCTGGCAGCGGGGCGAGCAGAGAGTCGAGATGCGCCGGGTCGACCCGAGCCAAAGCAAATGGGCCAGCGGTTCGCTCAGAGGAGACCAGCGACCATGCGCGGAAGCTGGATTTTGCGAGCCTCTCGGAGACAGGAGGCGACAGGCGCGATCCCCGGGCGACGAGACTCACTCTGCGGTCTCCGGCCCAGCCTTCGAGCATGCGCGACCATTCGGCGGGTGCACCGAAGGCAAACGAAGCCTGCTCTCGGTCGATGACCGTGCGGAACTGCTCCGGCTTTTCTGTCTCGGGGTAGACGATGGTCGCTCCGGACAGCAGAGGCAGCAGCAGGTCTGTCCACGCGTCTACCTGGGCAAGCGGCGTAGTGTCGCTCGAAGCCGACACAAATACGGCGTCGCCTGCCTGGATTGCAAGCGCCTGCGCTGCGCTCGTTATGCTTCTCAGGGTAGCGGCGTGCGAGACCGGCATCCATTCGTAGCTTCCATCGTGACGAATTGCGGCGCCGATCCATGCGGTGTCGGAACCGGCAACGTCTGGCACGCCGGAGATTTCGGCGCTGGCGTCGCGCGATCCGCTTTCAAGCTGAACAAACGCGGTAATCGCCGAAGCCTTCGCCGCGAAGCCAGCGTCGGCGAGGCAGAGCGCGGGCTTCAGCTGCGCCTGAATCTTCCGCCACTCCGCCGTGCTCACGCTCGCAGGCACCGGCAGAATTGCCAGCCCGAGGCGCATAGCGGCCAGCACAGCGGCAGCCGAATCCGCACTGGGCTCGATGCGCACTGCGACGGTTTGGCCAGCGCGGAGCCCGCGATGCTGCATCGCATGTGCAAGCTTCGTGCTTCGGTCGCGCAGGTCCTTCCAGCTTGTCCGCGACTCTCCAACGATCAACGCAGGCGAGCCCCCGAGCTCAGCAGCGTGGAAGTCGAAGAGCTGAGCTATCGACGAAAAAACCGGACGCTCAGCTGCAGCGGTTGTCGGCGCCGGCAAGCCGGGTGTTGCAGCGGCCACCAGCGCTGACCGCTCTTCGTCAGACACAAGCGGCAGCGCGGAGACGAGCAGCGTGTCGTCGTCCATCACGGCTTCAAGCACACGCGTGTACTGGTCGAGCAGACGAAGCACACGCTCGTGATCGAAGAGCCGCGTGTCGTATTCGATCTGCAGGCGCGGGCCTTCGTTGCGCTCGACGACGCTGACCAGCATGTCGAAGTTCACGCCGCCGCTGACCGACGGCCGCGGGATGATTTGCAGCTCGCCGGCCGTCTGCGGCTGCATGAACGCCTTCTGGTAGACGAAGTAGACCTGCAGAAACTGCGAGGTCGCACCCGCCTGGTCGAGCTGGAACTGCTCGGCGAGCCGCGAAAACGGGAGGTCCTGATGGGCGTACGACTTAGCGCTCCAATCGACCACTCGGTCCAGCAGCTCGCGGTAGCTTGGATTGCCGCGGACATCGGCGAGAATCACCTGGGGATGCGCAAAGCGGCCGACAACGTTCTCCATGCCCGCCTGCGTACGGTTGGCGATGGTCGAGCCGAGGAGAAACTCCGTCTGTCCGGTGTAGCGCGAGATCAGCGCCTCGAAGGCGGCGAGCAGCACCTGGTGCATGGTGGCGTCGTGCCGGCGGCAGTAGGCCTTCAAACGCGCGGCGAGGCCGGGCGACAGCAGGCGCCCTTCGATGTTGCCCGGCGCGCTCTTCTGCGCCGTCCGCGGATGATCCGTCGGCAGGTCGATGGCCGGCATCTCCCGCCGGATATGCTCCCTCCAGAAGGCAAGCGCGGCCTGCGCGGCATCGCTATCGAGCCAGGACTGCTGCCACACGGTAAAGTCAGCGAACTGAAACGGCAGCTCCGGCAGCGAGGGCTCGCGGCTTTCGACCGCCGCAGCGTAGATCACGGCGAAATCGCGGATCAGGACGCCGTTCGACCACCCGTCGCAGGCGATGTGATGGACCGTGAAGGCAAGAAAGTGATCGGCGTCAGTAACGTGTATCAACCGAACGTAGAGCGCCGGCCCGTTGGCCAGATCGATGTGTATGCGGCTGTGCTCGTGGATGAGGTCCTCGGCCCGGTCGCGGCGGTCCGTCTCGGGCAGCGTGCGGAGATCCGAGACCGAAAAATCGTAGGTCGCCTCCTCCGAGATGACCTGCGACAGAGCGCCGTCAACCATGCGGAAAGTGGTGCGCAAAGCTTCGTGGCGAAGCACCAGCGCCGGCACGGCCTGCTCGGCCGCGTTGTCCTGGATAGGCCCTTCGAGGCGGAAGGCCACAGCCATGTTCGAGGCTGTCGAGGCGCCTGCGAGCTGGTCGAGCACCCAGTAACGGGTCTGCTCGAGCCCCGCCGGGAAGACGTACACTCCGGCGGCAGATGAATCCAGGGACTCCGCGGTGTCCACGGGGGGCGGGTCATCAGGGTTCACGTTTTGTACTGTACCAGCCAATGACGGATGAAGCATACGATTCGAACCAGGGCAAATATGCTGCAATATACCACCGCCTACTGCAATTGATCCTTCGTGCTATTGCAATATCGTTCGCGGCCTGCGATGCAGCGAGCGGGGTACTGGCTGGATCGTTCTACCGTTCGATTCGGCGGGGCTGTCGTCACCTGTTTCCTGAATCTGTGCGCAGATTGCCGCAATCGTCTTGTACTGAAAGATGTGACGGGCGTTGATCCTGATTCCGGCCTGGTTAGCCAGTGTATTGATCCGGAAGATCATAAGGGAATCCCCGCCTAACTCAAAAATACTATCCTCGACGCTAACCTCCTTCACATTTAATACATCAGCCCAAATCCGGGCAAGCTTTTCTTCCTGAGTATTGCGCGGGTAGACGATGGAGCGCTCGCGCATGAGTTGCTCGGGCTGCGGCGCCGGCAACGCGCGGCGGTCCACCTTGCCGTTAACCGTGCGTGGGAAGCTCTCAACGGCCATGATGGCCGCCGGCTGCATGTATTCGGGCAGCTGCGTCTTGAGCCAGGTACGAAGATCGGCGATCAGGCCGGCAGTGTCGCCGGGCCGCTCAGGAATGACATACGCCGCCAGCCGTTTGTCTCCGGGAGCGTCGTGCTCGGTCTTCCAGTCGGTGCGCACGCAGGCCACGGCGCCGCGGACCAGCGGCGAACGCTCGAGCGCATACTCGATCTCGGCCAGCTCGATCCGGTATCCGCGCACCTTCACTTGCGTATCGGCGCGGCCCAGGAACTCGACGGTACCGTCGGTCCGATAGCGGGCCAGATCGCCGGTGCGGTAGAGGCGCTCGGTCAGTCCGGGCGTGAAGGTGTGGGTGATGAACTTCTCGGCCGTCAGCTCGGGCGCGTTGAGGTAGCCGAGCGAGACCCCGTCGCCCCCCGCGAACAGCTCGCCCGTTACGCCCACCGGAACCGGCTGCATCGCCGCGTCCACAATGTAGATGCGGGTGTTGTTGATCGGCCGGCCAATGGGTACCGTTCCCGAGGTCAGGCTGTCGAGCGTGATGGTGTGGCAGCAGGTGAAGGTCGTGTTCTCTGTCGGCCCGTAGCCGTTGATCAGGCGCAGATGCGGCAGCTCTTCGAGCACGCGGCGCACGTGCGTGACCGAGAGGACGTCCCCCCCGGCAAGAAGTTGCCGCAGCAGGCGCAGCGACTCGAGATGGTTGGTAACCATGAGGTGGAAGAGCGCCGCCGTGAGCCACATGGTGGTGATCCTGTCTTCGACGACGATGGCGCCGATGTCCTCCGGCGTTACGCGACCTGCTGGAGCAACCACCAGGCGGCCTCCGTTCAGCAGCGCGCCCCAGATCTCAAACGTGGCCGCATCGAACGACAGGGGAGCAAGCTGCAGGAAGACTTCATCGGGCGAAAAGCTGGCGAAAGAATTGTTCTTCACCAGCCGCAGGACGGCCCGATGCGGCACCAGCACGCCCTTTGGGTTACCCGTCGAGCCCGAGGTGTACATGACGTAAGCCAGCTCTTCCGGGCCGCCATCGTTGGCGAGGTTAATCCCGGGTTCGAGAGCAATCGCCGGCCAGTCGGAATCAAGGCAGATGACGTTGGTGGCAAGCTGGGGCAGGTCTGCGGCAATCGAGCGATTGGTCAGCAGGGAATGGGCCTGCGAGTCCTCGATGAGGAAGCTGAGCCGCGATGCCGGATAGCTCGCGTCGATTGGAACATACGCCGCCCCGGCCTTCAGGATCGCCAACAGGCCAACAATCACTTCGAGCGAGCGGTCGAGGCAGATGGCGACACGCATGCCCGCCCTGACCCCGGATTTTTCAAGAAACTGCGCGAGCTGGTTGGCCTTCTCGTTCAGCTCGGTATAGGTCAGCGACTGTTTGCCGAATGTGACGGCGATCCCGTCCGGAGTACTGCGTGCCTGCTGTTCGAAGACGCGATGAATCGAGCTCGTCCGCGGATACTCCGCAGTGGTCTGGTTCCAGTCAAACAGAAGCTGCCGCTTCTGCGCTGCTGTGAGCAGTGAGACATGGGCCGCAGGCTGCGCAGCGTCATCAATAAAGGCCTGCAGGATCGCCTCAAGATGCCCGTGCCAGCGCTCGATTGTCGCTTCGTCGAAAAGGCCGGTGTTGTAGTCCACGTCCAGCCACAGCTCGTTGCCGCGATCGATGAAATTGAAGAAAAGGTCCATGTTGACATGGGTCTTGCCGTTGGCGGCAAGATCCACGCTGAGGCCGTCGAATTTGAGGCCAGCGCCGACCGTCTCCACGTTGAACTGCACCTCTACGAGCGGCAGCCGCGAAGAGTCGCGCTCGATCTTCAGCTTGCGCAGCAGCGTTCCGTAGGTGTAGCTCTGGTGATCCTGCGCGTCGAGCAGCTTCTTGCGCGCCTGCTTGAAGTAGTCGGCAAGCGGCTGAGTCGCGTCGAAGCGGCTGCGGATAGGCAGGAAGTTGACGCAATGGCCGACAAGCGATCCGCCGTTTTCGAGCAGCGACTGGCCGGCCATGGGAATGCCTATGACCACGTCCTCCTGCTGCGAGAGCCGGTGGATAAGCTGCGAGAAGCCCGCCAGCAGCGTGGCGAAGAGGGTGCTGCCCTGCTTCGCGCCGGCCTTCCTGACAGCCTTGAGAAACTCCGGCGGAAAGACAAAGCGCCTGGTTGCGCCCGCGTTGCCGCGCATCGCCGGACGAGGACGGTCCGTCGGCAGTTGCAACACCGAGGGGAGCGTGCTGAACTCGTTGAGCCAGTAAGCCTCGACGGCGCTGTTTTCTTCCGATGCGTGCCGCGCATTCTCGTCGGCCGCGTATTTGCTGAAGGCCAGCGGTGCGGGCAGCGATTCCGGCTTTTGGGCGACGGCGGAGTTATAGAGCTCAGCGAGTTCCGAGTAGAGGACGTTGGTCGACCATCCATCGAAGATGATGTGATGGGCGGTAAATATGAAGACGTGCTCCGTGGGCGAGAACTTCACCAGGCGCGTGCGGAAAAGCGGGCCATGCTGCAGGTCGAACGGCGTCGAGGCCTGCGCGTGCACCAGTTCCTTCAGCCTGGCATCGCGGCTATCCGGACCGAGTTCGCTCAGGTCTTCGCGCTCGAGCGGCAGCGGGATCTCCGCCGAGATGTGCACCGTGTCACCGTCTACGCGGATCACGGCCCTCAGCGCCTCGTGCCTTGCAACGATCTGTTCCAGGCTGCGGACGAAGGCCGCTTCATCGAGTTGGCCATTGAGGCGCAGCGACGTGCCTTCATTGAATGAGCAGTTGGCCTCATCGCCCAGCTGCGTGCCGAAGAGGATCTCGCGCTGCGGCTCGGTGATGGCGATGTCGCGGTCAATATGTTGCTCAGGCGCAGCAGCGGGTTCAGCCTTCTCGGGCACCGCGGCTCGTGTGAGGTCATCGGCGTGCCCGATCGCCTGCCCGGCCACCATTTCTTTCAGGCTCGACCGGAAGGCATCACGGACGAAATCGAGATCGCCGTCGGTGTGCGCTGTTGTCAGGAAGCATGGGAAGCCTTCCTGGATGTGAATGCCCTTTTCTCGCAGATGGTAGTAGAGCAGGCGCGCAAGCTTCGGCTCCGTCGGCGCGCTCATGAAGAACCACGAGGAGAACGTCTCGATCGTGGTTGGATACGAGAACTCCCGGAACATCGCGTTCAAATCGGCCACGAGCGACGCAGTCTTCGCGGCGAGATCGGTCTGTAGCGCCGGTCCGGACTCTTTGATGTGCTCGAGGCTCGCGCGCACCGCGGCGAGCGCCAGCGGATGTCGCATGAACGTTCCGGCGTAGAACGTAACGCCCACCTGCGGGAACGAGTCGTCGCCGTACTGCCACTGGCCTCCGTCGAGCGCGTCCATGTAGGCGGGGCTGCCGGCAATCACGCCGACGGGAAGGCCGCCCGCGACCACTTTGCCGTAGGTCGCCAGGTCGGCGCGGATGCCATAGACCGCCTGCATGCCGCCGGCGTGCGTGCGAAACCCGGTCACAACCTCGTCGAAGATGAGGCAGGAGCCGCTCTGCTCGGTGATCTTCCGCACCTCGCGCAGAAACTCGGCCGGGCGCAGCTCGGGATGCCGGCTCTGCACCGGTTCGACGAGCACCGCGGCAATTTCGTCGGCGCGCTGCCGAATCACTTCGAGGCTTTCCGGCGTGCCGTAGTCGAGCACGAGGATATTCGCGACGCTCTCGCGCGGGATACCCGGCGCAACCGGCATCGAGCGCCGGTTGCCCACAGCCTTCACCAGCACTTCATCGAAGCTGCCGTGATAATCACCGGTGAAGAGGACTACAAGATTGCGTCCCGTGACAGTGCGCGCCAGACGCATCGCTCCCATCACGGCCTCCGATCCGGTGTTGCAGAATGTGACGCGCTGCATCCCGGTCAACTCACGCACGAGCTCGGAGCAGGTGCCGGTAAGCTCTGTCTGCGGCCCGATGGCGAAGCCGAGGTCGAGCTGCCTGCGGACAGCATCGGTGATGAACTCCGGCGAGTGGCCGTACAGGATCGCCCCGAAGCCATTGAGGATGTCGACGTAGCGGTTGCCGTCATTGTCCCAGAGGTAGGCGCCCGAGGCTTTGTTGACGACGAGCGGATAGACGACCTCTTTGGTCTGCGCGTTGAAGCCGGAGACGACCCGCCCATCGGCGAAGACTCCGCGGTGCTTTTGCGTAAAGCGCTTGGAACCGGGCGTCCGCTGGCTGTAACGCTCCATCAGGGCCTTGAGGTATTTCTCCTGGACCGGGTTCAGTCCGCCGGTTTCGCCGCGCTGAAGCGGCTTGAAAGGCGTGTAGGCCGACTTCGCAGGCTTGGCCGCGGCGACTGGAGCGGGCGCAGCGGCAGTCTGCGTTAGTGCTGGGGCAGCCGGAGCATTATTTGTAACCGAAACTGCTATTTGTTGTGCCAGAGCCGCAATATTTGTAGCCACGGCAGGCACAGATGGCACGACCGGTGCCGCATGGCCCTGCAGAATTGCCATCTGCTGCTGGAAGAGAGATGTAAGAGCCTGCATCTGGCTGGCGAAGAGCGCTTCGTAGGATCCTGCTGCTGCCGCGGGCGATGCCGCAAACGGAGCAGTCAAGAGCACTGGAGCAGGCGCGGCAGTATTCGCGGGAACCGAGGGAACGGCCTGTGCCGGAGTCGCTGGCGAAGCAGGCGCGCTGCGCAGTTCAGGCGCGACGGTCGCATCGAGATGTGCGGCCAGGGCTCCGAGCGTGGGATAGCTCTCCATGATCTGCCGGAAGGTGAGCTTTACGCGAAACTTGCTCTGAATAGCCTGCGTAAGTTGAGTAAGGAAGAGCGAGTCGAAGCCAAGTTCGAGGAAAGAGGCCTCGGCCTCCGCGTCGCCAAGATCGGTGCCGGAGAGATCGGCGATCAACGTTTTCAGTTCGGTCAGCATGGTCTCGGACTGCGCGGCAGAAGTGGGCATTGAAAGAACCTCAAGCGGTGAAGCGGGTAAAGTATTTGTAACTGTTGCGGGCACAGAGATGGCTTGAATGGCGGGGAGCTGTGGAACCTGTGCAGTCGTAACCCGTGCCGGCGCCTCCACCCAGTGCCGCTGGCGCTCAAACGGATACGTGGGCAAAAGGACGCGACGTCGCCGGTATCCGGCATGGAATGCAGCCCAGTCGGGACTTGCGCCCAGCGTCCACAGCGCGCCCAGCGCCGACAGAACGACCTTGTCTTCGGGCGTGTTGTCGCGCGCCGAGCCGAGTGACGAAAGCGCAACCATGGAACCTGGTCCGGATCCGGATCCCGCCGTCTGGCGGATCAGCGGCACCAGTGTCTCCGCCGGGCCGACTTCGAGCATGATGCGCTCGGGCGTTTTGAGCAGCTCACGGACGGCATCGGCAAAGCGCACGGTGTGGCGAAGCTGGCTCGTCCAGTAGTCAGCTTTCGAGACTTCGGCGAGCGTCGCCCAGCTACCGGTCAGTGTGGAGACATACGGGATCGACGGCTCCGAAAATTTAATCGTGCGGACAACCTCGGCAAAAGGCGCGAGCGCGGGCTCAACCATGCGGCTGTGGAAGGCGTGCGAGGTGGCAAGCCGGCGAGTAACGATCTTCTCGGCATCGAGCTTCTGAATGAACGCATCGATCGCGGCGTCGGGTCCGGAGACAACGCAAAGCTGCGGGCTGTTGACCGCGGCAAGATCGAGGTCGTCGGGTATGAGGCTCGCGACTGTCGCCTCGTCCTTGCGGACCGCGAGCATGGACCCGCGTGGCAGGTCCTGCATCAGGCGGCAACGCGCCGCAATCAGGCGCAGCCCGTCTTCGAGCGGGAAGACTCCGGCGAGGCAGGCAGCAACATATTCGCCCACGCTGTGCCCAACCATCGCCGCGGGCCGGATTCCCCACGAGAGCCACAACTGCGCAAGAGCATACTCGAAGCTGAAAATCGCCGGCTGCGCGTAGAGCGTCTGGTTGAGCCGCGTCTGCGCCTCCGGCGTCGCCTCGGCAGGATAGATCACGTCAAGCAGGCTTGCGCCCAGCGCCGGCGCAAGCAGTTCGCTGCACCGCGTCAGTGCCTCACGGAAGACTGGCTCCGATTCGTAGAGCCTGCGGCCCATGCTGATGGACTGAACGCCCTGACCTGGGAAGCAGAACACGACCGAGGGGTTCTCGAAGGGCTTGTCCTGCTTGATCACGGCTGCCGAATCGCCGGCGGTGAGGATCGCGGCTGCTTCCTGCGTCGAACCCGCCACCAGGGCGCGCCGGAAATGATGACGGCTGCGCCCGGTTTCGAGCGTCCATGCCGCGTCGGCGAAATTCTGCTCCGGATGCTGCGCGAAGTGCTCGGAGAGCGATTGCGTCAGGTTCGTTAAGGCGCCCGGCGTCTTTGCCGACCAGACCAGCACCTGTTGCTCGCGTCCTGCGTCCGACGGCTCAACCTGCGGAGGTTCCTCGACAACGACATGTGCATTCGTGCCGCCAACGCCGAAAGCACTTACACCTGCGCGCAGCGGCGATCCATTCGACTGCCACGGCTCAAGCCTGCGCGTGAAATAGAACGGGCTGTTGTCGAGTTCGAGATGCGGGTTCGGCTCCTCGAAATGCAGCAGGCCGGGGATGGTGCGGTTCTGGATCTGCAGCACCGTCTTGATCAGGCCCACGCCGCCGGCGGCCACATCGAGATGCCCCACGTTGGCTTTCGCCGTCCCGATCGAGCAGAAATTCGCGGCAGACGTTGACGTCCGGAATGCCTTGTTGAGTCCCGCAATTTCAATTGGATCGCCGAGCGGCGTACCTGTGCCGTGCGCTTCGATGTAGGTGATCGATTCCGCGGGCACTCCGGCCATCTTCTGCGCGCGCTGGATGACCTGCGCCTGCCCGTCGACGCTGGGCGCGGTGTATCCAACCTTTACCGAGCCGTCGTTGTTGAGCGCAAAGCCGCGGATGACGGCCAGCACCTGGTCGCCGTCGGCAACAGCGTTCTCAAGACGCTTGAGCAGCACCACGGCCGAGCCCGAACCGAAGACCGTCCCGCTCGCATTGCGGTCAAACGGCCGGCAATGGCCGTCGAGCGAGGCAAGGCCGCCTTCCTGTGGGATGTACCCCCGATGCTGCGGAACCGTGATGGAGACAGCGCCTGCGAGCGCCATGTCGCAGCTGCCGGTCAGCAGGCTTTGCGCGCCCTGGCAGACGGCAACCAACGCTGTCGAGCAGGCGCTCTGTACGGTCATGCTCGGGCCGCGCAGGTTCAGCTTATAGCTGACGCGCGTGGGCAGGAAGTCCTTGTCGTTGCCCATCATGGTCACGTAGTTGCCGACCTGGTAGGCTCCGGTGAAGTCTTCGAGGAACTCGCGCCCGGTCGCGAGATTGCGCATGAAATAGGTATTCATGCTGCATCCGGCGAAGACCCCGACCGATTGCGTGGTGTGCGCAGGATCGTAGCCTGCGCGCTCGAGCACCTCCCAGCAACATTCGAGAAAGACGCGGTGCTGCGGATCCATCTGCGCTGCTTCTTTCGGATAGATACCGAAGAAGGCGGCGTCGAACTTGTCGGCGTCGGCCAGGATCGGCCGCGACGCGACGTAGCTTTCGGTTCGACCGGCCAGTTCGCGCTCGAAACCATCGAGTTGCTCGCGATCGAAGAAGGTGATGGACTCGACGCCTGCGGCGAGATTCGTCCAGAACTGCTCGACGCTGTTGGCTCCGGGAAAGCGCCCGGTCATGCCGATGATCGCGATGGCAGATGAAGGCAGAGAGTGGGCTGGCTTTTCCGCGGCGGTGGCAGCGGCCGTGGCAGCTGCGGGAAGGGTCACGCCGCCGACCAACGTCGTCATCGCGCGCAGCGTGGGATGCTCGAAGATGGCGGCAATCGGCAGCTCGTCGCGGCCAGCCTCACGCAGCGCCTGGTTGATCTTCGAGATCAGCACCGTTGCCAGAAGAGATGTGCCGCCGCTTTCGAAGAAGTTGTCGTCGAGGCCGGTTCGCGGCAAGCCAAGGATCTCCTTCCAGAGCCGCGTTACGCTCTGCGCGAGGGCCTCACCGGTATCGTGGGCGAGAGCGCGACTCCCTGCCGTCGATGAGGGATCGTTGCCGCCAAGCGGATTGTTGATGTTCTTTGGCATGCATAACTGGTGTTGAGCTGCAGGATTTCATGCTTCCCGTGCGGCGGGAACCTCTTCCGCGTCCACCACGTTGTCTTTCGTGACGAAGGGAGTAAAAGGCGTGGCTTCTGTGCGGTGATACTTCGGGTGCCACCGCAGGTTCATCTTGTTGACGCGGGCCTCGAACTCGTCGATATCGCGCCTGAGCGTTTTTTCGGCGCGCAGCAGGCCCACCTTGTTGATGATGACAGCGACGCCGCTGACGTTGAGCCGCTCGAGGAGCCGCGCCGCGCGCCTCAGTTCCCCCTTCTTCGTCCGGGCCGACTCGCCGACCAGGATGGTGACGTCGGCGAAGCGGGCAAGGTACTCGGTTTCGGCCGAGGCAAGGATCGGGGCTGCGTCGATGAGCACAATGTCGTACTCGTTGGTCAGCTCCTGAAAGGCCTTGGCCATGAAGCTGGTGGCAAGCGGCGTCAACTTCGAGGTGAGCGGCTGGGTTACAACCGCGGACTGAAGCTCGGTGCCGGTCATCTCACCCGCGAAATTCGATCTGGCCGGGTCCGGAAGGTCCACCGTGGCATAAGCGACCGGGTTGCTGTTGCCAGAGGCGTCGACGGTCAGCGTCTTCCGACCGAGCTTGGCCAGCGTGCTGCCCAACTGGCTCACGATGCTCGTAGTGCCGGCGCCCGCGGTCACGGCCGTCAAGACGAAGGTACGCACGCCCGCAGAATGAGCCGCGTGATCGATGCCGGCCGCCATGCGCAGGGCGCACTCGTCATAGACCAGTTGCGTAACTTCGCGGTCATCAAACAGAACACCGACAGGAGCGAAGCCCATCATGGCCTCAACGTCGGCGCCCGTATAAAGGCGCGGATCGAGCAGGTCAAAGAGCACCGCAGCAACCACGCCGAACAGGATCGAGATCGGGAACAGCAGCAACAGGTATTTATGAGCCTTGCTCGGCTCCGGACCGAGCGGAGGCAACGCCGGCTGGAAGATGTGGACAGAGCCCGGCGAGCTGCTCTCGAGCTCGAGGTTGCCGATGCGCTCGTCAATCAGGTTGTAACGCGCCTGCAGCCGTGCGATATCGGCCTTGATCTCCTCCGAACGCTGGATCTTCGGTGTTGCGCTGGTGGCGCTCGTGGTCTGCGACTGCAGCTCGTGGAGCAGCCTGGATTCGATGGTGGCCGAGCGATTGACCTCGGAGTGGAGTTTTTGTTCCAGGCGCGAGGCGGCTTTGGCCCTCAGGCTGGACTGCATCTTCTGCAGCGCCGCCTCGGTTTCAGCCAGCTGCTCCTCGGTCTGCTTCCGAAGTGGGTTGTTCGGCGTAAGCCCGGCAAGGGTTCCAAGCAGCTCGCTGCGCTTCTGGCCGAGCGAGGTTTTGAGAGCATTGAGCTGCGGATCGGTGGCGATAATCTCATCGGCCGCTGCACTCAGGGCGGAGTTCGGCGCCGACGGATCTCCGGTTTCGAGCGAAGAAAGCTGTGCTTCGGCCTGGATGCGCTGCCCATGAGCCGTGGCAAGATCGCTCCGCATCTTATCCAGCTGGCTGTCGAAAGGATTCGCGCCCTCTCCGTTCACGATCGCCACACCGAGGGAGCGCGCGATCTGGGCCTGCTCCTGGAGCGATGAATCGAGATCGGACTGAAGGCGTGCGCGCTCCTGGCGCAGCGTTTCCAGGCGCTGATCGCGCCCGTAGAACTCCTCGTCCTTGGCCTTTTCGACGTAGGTGTTGGCTACGGCGTTTGCGATCTCAGCAAGATTGTTGGGACTTCTGCCCATCAGGGTGATGCCCACCTGATAGGTGGCGCCGATGCGCACGATATCGAGCGAGCTCTGCAGGCGCGCGACCGCAGACTGTTCGGTTTCGCCGGGGAACCGCCAGGTTCCGGCCGGCAGCTTCTTGATGGAATCGGCCATGACGTCGTAGCGCGTGACCGTGTGCATCTCCTGCTGGATGTAACTCTCGTACTGGTACTGCTGCTCGCGGTCATCGGTCAGCGTCTTGGGGAAGTTCGGGGAGACATAGATGATGGCCGTTGCGGTGTACGTGGCCTTATGGCGCAGGAGCACGGCCAGGCCCAGTCCGCAGGTCACAATGGCGATAATGCTCGCGGTGATGGCGTGAATCTTGAGGCTGTGGAGTACATTGATCCGGAACCCGGCCCCGTTCCCCGCCGTCGAGGGCCGGGGCGGCGCCGGCGGCAACTTGGTGGGCTGCTGCGGTTCGAATTGTCGTGGAGTTATGTACATTTGATCCGGGTCCTTGAAGTCCTGTTCTGCCGGAACAAAATCGAGCTGAAACCTCTCTCGATCCGGAGACGTGGCAAATTAGTTACCGCAGAAATCACTAAGGAATTCCCCCCGCCAGCAGGCCCACGGTCAGCAGGCTGGTGATGGGACTGAGCCTTTGGATGAAGTAAGTTGCCTTGTAAAAACCGCTTTGGGGAACGACGACTACGTCGCCCGGCTGGAGCCTGACTTCAGCAATGCCGCTCGGCGTCATCAATTGCTTCCAAGGAATAACCCGCGAGGTGCCGGAGCTCTTCTGGATGATCTGGATATTGGGCGACCGGCCTGCGCCTTCGCCCAGTCCTCCGGCCTGCGCAAGAACCGAAGGGAGCGTGGACTCAGATGTGAGCGGAACCGCGCCCGGGGTCTTGACCTCTCCCAGCACGGTAACGAACTGATCGGCCTGCGAGGGAACGAAGACGATATCGTTGCGGCGCAGACGGACATCGGCCATGGCGCTGCCGCCGCGCAGCAGAGCCCGGAGATCGACCTCCATCACCTGGTCATTGCCGCGATAAATCATCACCCGGTTGGGCAGGCCATCTTTGTTTGACGGCGTCGATTGCAGACCGCCCCGCGATACCGCATCCAGCAGGGTTGGCGTGCTGTCGAAGTAGAACACTCCGGGAGTTTTCACATTGCCGAGCACCGTCACCCGGTTCGACCCGTACTTGTCGACGTTCACCGTGACGGTGAGATTGTTGTAGTCCGAGGAGAGCGCATCAACGATCGCCTTGGAGGCCTGGGCGCGCGTAAGGTTGGCCACCATCAGCGGTCCAGCGATCGGCAGCGTGATGCGGCCATCGGGTCCCACGATGTATTTACGCGAAAGCTCCGGACGCCCGGGAAAATCCAGGCTGATCTCGTCTCCCGCGCCCAGCGTGTACTCTTCGTCGATCGCGGGTTCGAATTTCTGCAGCTGCTTTTCGGGACTGAGCTTCAATTGCGGCGTGGGCGGCTGGTCTTGAGCCTGGGACTGGGCCCCGCTTTGCGCCGGTGTCGTCGCAATCCCGGCAGGCTGCTGGGCCACCAGATAGAGCGCGCCGAGGCTCATCGCCAGCGCGATGCCGGCTGTCCGTTTTGACCGAAATGCGGGTCTCATGTGGCTGCCTTTCTGCGCTGGCTCAGCGGCCCGGGTACCTTCATACTCCCGTGGTCTTAGGCTAGTGTTCCTAATCATGCATCGCTCCCTAAACTTAGGAAATACTCCTAAAGTTGGAGTCACGATGGGTTCGCACCCACGCAGCCTTGCCCCGCGATCCGCGCACAATCGAGGGCAGCAGGCGAAGCTTCCATACGATGTAGATCGGGGCGGTGGCGAGCAGCCCCATCGTCTTCAAAAAATCCGGCCCCGCAGCCGCGGCGGCCAGCACGTGTCCGGCAATAACCATCAATGACGCCAGAGCATAGAAGCGGATCGCCGGAACCGGTATGCAGGCGGCGAGTAGCAACGCGAAGACGCCGTAGGCCATCGGCAGGCAGGCCACGTCCAGCAGCGGCTCGGCGAGCCGCAGGTGGCCGCGCAGCACCTGCCCGGCAAGAGGCAGCGCCCACACCCGGGCGGCGTGGAACCTGCCGCCCTCCCAGCGCGAGCGCTGGACCGTCGCGCCCTCGCTCGAGGCCGGAAGGGCGGCTGATACCAGCGCGCCTTCGAGAAAACGGACCTGCTTCTTCTTCATCACCAGGGTGAGGTGATATTCGAGGTCTTCGACCACCGAAAATGCCCCATACGGCACCTCGGAGAGAATGGCGCGCGTCAGGGCGAAACCGTTGCCGAAAATGCCCGCCGAGAGTCCGAGCCGCTCGCGACCCCGCGGGCGAATCACGTTGAATCCGCGGAGCGCCAGCGCCGCCAGCCGGCTGCTCGGCTTCCTGGTCGAACTTTCCATCTCATACCGGCACTGCACGGCCTCTGCGCCCCCAGCGAGCGCCGCCTGGACCGCAGGGATCAGATTGGTCGAGACTACGGAATCGGCATCGATCACCAGCACCGCCTGGGAGCAGCCGGCAAGCGCCTCGTTGAAACCATGGCTCAGCGCGAAGCCTTTGCCGCGCGCCGCAGGATCGTTGTAGACGAGAACTTCGGCGCCGGCCTTGCGCGCCTCGTCGGCTGTCGAGTCGGTGCAATTGTGCGCGACCACCAGAATTCTGACGGCAGGGCTGTCCGGCGCCGATTCGCGAAGGCTCCTGACACATCTGGCGACCAGCAGCTCCTCGTTGTGTGCGGGAATCACCACCGTCAGCGGATACTCGGCCGCGTGCTGTTCGTCAGTCGCGAGAGAGGCAGTTTTTCTGCGGGGCAGCAGCGAGCCGGCCGTCACCAGCGCAAGCTCCAGGACGAGGGGCAGCGTGGCGGCTATGAATATCAGGCCCAGCGCCAGATAGAGAAAGTGAGTCATCGATTCAAGCGCCTTCCGTGGTGGCAACTATGTGGTGGCCAAAAGGGAGACCACCCAAATCATCAAATTGTTTGCCCTGCAACGTGCAGTTCCAGGGCGACGCGTTCGCCGCAGGCATCGTTCTATCCAACCGAGACTTTGAATCCGTAACGTGAGGCGTGATTGAGCCCCTGGCCGAAATCGAGCGGCATGCTCTGGCCGCTCACCGCCATCTTCTGGCAGACATCCTGCATGCCCTCGAAGCGCAACTGCACCGCCGGGCCCGCCATGCGACGCGGGCTCAGCAGGGCAGGCATGTGGGCCAGCGTGGCATGCTCGGCCTTGGCGATTCGATAGACCGCATCGGCAACGCTCGAGGTGATCCTGAAGAAACTGTTCAGCCGCGCGCTGCGCAGCAACCGAACCAGGTGAGGCCGCATCCCCGCCAGCCAGAGTTGAAGTCTCCGTTGCTGCATCGAGGTCATGAGCTGCACCAGCGACCCCAGTGTGCTCGGCGCAAAGTAGCCGCTCTGGGTCATATCGAGCACGATGTGCTTACCCTCTTCAGCGGCATTGCGCGCCTGAGCCTCGAACTCGCTGAGGGTTTCTCCCGTCAGGCTCCCCTGGATCGCGATCACCACCGTGTCGCCGATCTGCGTTGGAACGATCCGCGACGGGCCGGGCACTCTCGGCTGCGAGGCTGTTGCCGCCATCTGCTGGGGAAGGTAGCGGCCCAGCGTGAGAGCGTCAGCCAGGTAGCGGCCGGCGAGCCTCCGCGGTTCCTGGGCGGCGCGGTAGCACCACTCGAGCCCGCTTTTCTGCATCCAGCGCGGGGCACGCGCCAGCCTGCCGCCGATCAAGTCCAGCGAGCCTCCGATGCCGATCGAGACCGGCACACGCAGCCGGTCGCGGTGCATCGAGAGCCATTTCTCCTGCTTGGGATTTCCGAAGGCCACAAGCAGAATGTCCGGCTGCGCCAGCTCAATGCGCTCCAGGATCTCTTCATGGTTCATCTGCTCGAGCGGCCGCACGGGCGGCGAGTAGCGGCCCGCAATGCGCAAGCCCGGATAGCGCTCCTGCAGTGTTTCGGCTGCCCGCTGGGAGCTTTTTTCGCTTGCGCCGAGCAGGTAAATGCTGTAGCCGCGGCGCGCTGAGAGCTCGGCCAGCCGGGGCACCAGGTCGATGCCGCAGACCCGCTCCTTGAGCCGCGACCCCATCAGCCGCGCCGACCAGAGTATGGGCATGCCGTCCGGCACCACCAGCGAGCAGGAGCACAGAATATTCTGCAGCTCAGGGTCATTGATCGCGTGCATCAGGAAGTCGACGTTGGCCGTTGCTACCTGGTGGTAGCCGCCGCTATCGATTTGGTCCTCGATGATGCGCACAGCTTCATCCATGGTCACGTTGTCGAACGGGACGCCCAGCACCGCGACAGAATTGGAAGTAAAACCAGGCATAAATTGCGAACCTCAGTACTGCAAAGTCGTTCAAAATCGTTCAAAACCGGGGGGAGCCATCGGCACCTTCTCGGGAAAACCATTCACATCGTCGGGAGCCCCCTACTTGCAATTTGTGTGCGATCTGCGGTGGGCTGCGGCACACCAACTACTCGCATGTCGATCAACTCGCAGGCACGCGAGTCGGCACGGCGCAGCCGCTCTGCGAAGGCTACTTGCGTCTCACCGATGGCCACGACGTCTTCGCGTGCCACTTCCACTGCGACCGCCTGGCCAACTGACGCAACACACACCACCACGCGCAGCGCGTTCGCCGACCGCACGAGTCGCCCCTCGAGCCCCTTGAGCGGGCCGTGCTCGATGCTCAGCAGCGTTCCGGCGGACAGGTAAGGATGACGCATGCAGGGCTTGCCACTTCCGAGCGACAGCCGCAACGACTCGATCTCGCGCTCCGGTACCGGGTCGAACCCACCGTGGTGGCCGAGCAATCTGACCACTCCGACGGTCTCGAGTACACGCACGCGGTTGCACTGCGCCTCGTCCAGCCGAACAAACAAATAACCGCCGAATGCCGGCACTTCGAGGGACTTTCTGCGATCCTTCCAGGCGTGCACTTCGCGCAGCAGCGGCAGGTAGTTCTCCACACCTTTTGAGGTGAGATCGCTGGCCACGCGCTGTTCGTAGCGATAGCGCGTCTGCACTGCGAACCATTGAGGCCGGGTTGTTGTGGAGGGTTCCATCGTTTGTCCATTGCAGGCTTCACCTGTGCCGGCCACAGGCCGGGGGTGAAGCTCGGAATTCGGGGAACTACTTCGTCACCTAGAGAAGCAGGCACTGAATCTGGAGTGGCTAGACCTTCGCGTGGGACTGCACCTCGGTCGTCATCGCCGGGTCGTTGATCTGCATGCTGTAAAAGAGCCACTCAGGATCGCTCTGAAGAATGGTTGCAAGCTGCTCGCGAATATCGCCGCTAGGCCGGCGGAAACCATTGATGATCCGGCTCAGATGCGCTTCATCGATGCCCAGCATCTTGGCCAGCCGGTTCTGCCGGATTCCGCTGGTGTAGATTCGTAGCTTGAGATTGGGATATATCTCTCGACCAAGGCTCACTGTCTTACCCTTTGTAAATTGAAGTCCGTGGTTACTCATGGGCCATGCCACAGCAACTACTGACTTGGAAAAATGCAATCGGGCGGCCAAAGCGCAGGAACGCGATTTGACAATATTTTGTTGATCGCATTCACCGCTTCAGGCGCTGAAGCAGTCCGAAAGAGTCTCCACAATTCCCAAAAAGTTTGAACTGTGGAGAATGCCCGTCGGAACAGGTGGGAGGTGAGGGCCGAAAAGCCGAGATCGCAGGTAACCCATTCGTGGGTACTCTACGTACCAGAAGCGGTGGCACAAGTAACCAAATCGGTAATTCACACAAAAGTGGCTTTGTCCCGACCCTCCGCTGAGGCTATGATCCGCCTATCACGAAATAAGTTGTCGCCCCACAGAAGGCGGCGTTGCTAATCGAACTGATTTGTTGCGCATCATTTGATAACTACTCATTCCTGCGTGGGGTGCCATGTCCGGCGTTATTCTGCTAATTGGTGAAAATCCGCAATCTCATGAGACGTTGATCCAGAGCCTCAAGCTCGATGGGTACAGCGTGCTGCCGGTGCGGACCTTGCCTGAGGCTCTGCCGCACCTGCGCAACCCGGCCTTGGTGATTCCTGCCGTGGTCTCGAACGTCGGCATGCGCCGCCAGGCGGACCTGGACACAATCCTGGAGATATGCGCCTCGCGGCCCCACCTTGCGTTGATCTTGGCCGTCGACGAACTGCACGACCTGCACAGCGAATTTCGAACCTCGGTGCGCGGCCTGCACATTCTCAGGACGCCGCTCGACCATGAAGATTCGCACGGGGCGATTCGCGAGGCGATCGAAGCGTCCGCAACCGGTCCCTCCGCCGAGAAGGGCCCTGAAGCCCTGCGCATTGTCGCCAACGACCTTTCAAGTCCCGCCAGCTTTCATTATTCGGAGACGTTTCTTTCTCGCGTCGGCATGGCCGACGTTCCGGTGCTGCTGCATGGGGAGACAGGCGTGGGCAAGGAAGTCATGGCGCGCCGCCTCTGCGCGTATTCGGCGCGCGCCGGCAAGCCCTTCCTCAAGTTGAACTGCGCCGCATTGCCGTCTGAGCTGATCGAAAGCGAGCTGTTCGGATACGAGAAGGGCGCCTTCACCGGAGCCACTATCGACAAGCCCGGCAAGTTCGAGCTTGCGCAGGGCGGCACCATCCTGCTCGATGAGATCGGCGACATGGATATTCGCCTGCAGGCGAAGCTTTTGCAGGTTCTGCAGGACGGCGAAGTGCAGCCGCTTGGAAGCCGCCGCATCGTCAAGGTCGATGTGCGCGTGATGGCGGCCACGCATCGCGACCTGCGCAAGGGAATCGAAGAGGGCGCGTTCCGCGAAGACCTGTACTACCGGCTCAACGTCATCAATATCGTAATTCCACCGCTGCGCGAGCGCCGCGACGAGATCATCCCGCTCGCCGAGACCCTGCTGCTTCGTCATCTCCCCGCCGGAGCTAAGCCGCCCTTCATCACGAAGGAATTGCAGGACGCTATGCTTGCCTATCATTGGCCCGGCAATGTGCGCGAAGTGGAGAACGTGATGCGCCGCTTCCTCGTCTACCAGGACGCGAATGTGCTCGCGCAGGAGTTGAAGCGCCTGAGTGCGCCGATCACCGCCCCGCCGGAAAAACCCGCTGCGCAGGTGGCCAATGGCAAGAACAACGGCAACGGACACGGCGGGACCAACGTTGTGACCATGGATCACCTTGAGCGCAGCTCGCGCGAAGCCGAAACCCGGCTGCTGCTCGACGCGCTCGGCGCGACGCGCTGGAATCGGCGTCAGGCCGCGGCCCAGTTGAATATCGATTACAAGGCCTTCCTGTACAAGCTGCAGAAGTACGGCATTGTGGAGAAGGTCAAGCGCGGCGTAGTCAGCGCCTGAATTTCCCCAGATCGGCGTCGTTCCCCGCGCCAGAAGAAACAGGGTTGTAGCGAACGCGCATCCGCGGAGCGCGGGGTTCGCGTTTCGGTGAGGAGCACCGCTGGTGTTTGAGAATCTCCGAGAGGATTGGCGCACCTACGACTACCAGTGGTCCCGCCAGGGGATGTGGGTGATGGTTGTCTACCGCTTCGGCCGCTGGCGATACACCATCCGCCGGCGCTGGCTGCGGCTGCCTTTCTCTTTCCTCTACAAGCTGCTCAAGCCGATCTCCGAGATCCTTACCGGCATTGAGCTGCCCTGCGAAGTCACGCTTGGCCGCCGCTTCCGCATCGATCATTTCGGCGGCGTCATCATCAGCGGAGACGCCGTCTTCGGCGACGACTGCGTCATCCGCAACGGAGTCACCGTTGGCCTGCGCCACACCGGCGTGCGCGGCTCGCCCATCATCGGCGACCGCGTCGACATCGGCGCCGGCGCGAAGATCCTCGGGCCTATCCACGTCGGGGATGACGTCGCCATCGGCGCAAACGCTGTCGTCATCACTGACGTACCCGCAAACTCAATCGCCGTCGGGATTCCCGCGCGCATTCTCCCGCGTAAAGAGAGGCAGCCGACGCCGGAAACACATCCCGAGATCCTCGAGGTGCGTCCTTGAGCCTTGTGCTTCTCGACTCGAAACAGAGGCCCCAATCCGATGCCATCGCCACGCAGACTCCTGCGGCAACGCTCTCGGTGCAGGATGCCAGCCGCGGCGTTTGGCTTGGTGATGATTCCGCAACCAGGACCCGCCCTGGACGGTACGCTTACACCGTTTCCATCATTGTGGTCTCCTTCAATACCTGCAAGCTGTTGCGGGAGTGCCTGCAATCGCTCCTCGAGGAGTGCGCTCGGACCGAAGACCTAACAGCCGAGATTCTTGTAGTCGACAACACCTCCGGCGATGGCTCGCCGGAGATGGTGGAGCGGGAGTTCTGCGGCCGTTCCGGAGTTCCGGTTCGGCTCTTTCAGAGCGAAATAAATCTCGGCTTTGGAGCCGCCAACAACTTCGCCATCGAAAAGGCCCGGGGGCGTTATCTTTTGCTGGTAAACTCCGACGCCTTTCTCCATCCCGGAGCGCTTCGCCTGGCCGTGAAGCATATGGATGATCATCCGCGGACTGCCCTCGGAGGGGGCAGGCTCGTTGGCCGTGATGGCTCATGGCAGCCTTCGGGACGATGCTTTCACACCATCTTGCGTGATGCCTTCGTCCTTAGCGGGCTTTCCGCCCGGTTTCCTCATTCACGGATATTCGGAGCACCCGATCGCACATGGGCAGACCAGAGTCTTCCCGCGGACGTCGATTGGGTTCCTGGCGCCTTCTTCATCATGCGGCGCGAAGCCCTCGAAAAGACTGGCCTCTTCGATCCGCGCTTCTTCCTCTATTACGAAGAGACCGACTTGTGTCGGCGCGTAAAAGCTGCGGGATATGCCGTCTCGTACTGGCCCGATGTCGTGGTGACGCACATCGGTGGCGAATCAGGGCGCCAGCTTAAATCTCTGAATCGCTCAAAATCTGTCTCGCGTGTCGAGCTCTGGCGCATGCGATCGACCCTGCTCTACTACCGCAAACACCACGGCTGGCAGGCTCGGATGGCGCTATGGCTGGAGCTACTGATTTACACCTTGCGACAGATGCGCAACAAAGGGAGCAACGATCCAGCCCGCAGCGCACGCGCTGACCAGGCATCCACGCTTGGCTCCATGATGCGTCAAGCCTGGCGCGAAACGAACGGCGGGCGAATCAGTCCTCCGGTTCCCTGGTAGAGGTCAAAAGTCGTGCAGGCTCAGGAAGAGCGCCTGTCCAGAGCGTCAATCGCTCGCCCAAGTACGGCCCCCAGGCCCTGTGCTGTGTCGTAGAACTGCTGCTGCACGCTTTGGGTCGCCTGAGCGCAGTGATCGTAGTACGCCCGGTCGGTCGCGAGTTTCCGAAACTTTTCGACGAAGCCGTCGACGTCGCCCGTCTCCACCTTGATCGCCGCATCGCCGAGCACTTCCCACGCAGGCACTACGGTGCTCAGAACCACTGGCCGGCCAGCGAGCACGGCCTCCGCGGCCGTCATGGCCAAGCCCTCGTTATATTCCGAAGTGGTGGGAACTACCATGGCATGCGCCCATCCATAACAATCCAGAAGCTCCTCGCGCGGAAGCCTTCCGGCAACGTCGACTACGCCCGTCACGTTCCGCGCTGCCACATCGCGCTTGAGCGCCTCCAGATCCGGTCCGCCGCCGACTATCTTCCAGGTAAACACTCCGGGCATTTCTTTTTCGAGACGTTCGGCCATGGCTGCAATCAGAAAGATTCCCTTGCACTCCAGAATCCTGCCGACGAAGAGCACTCGGAGTGGCCTCACGTCGTGGCCCGGCACCGGATCGACGCGATCCAGAAAGCCCGTCCGGAATTGAGCCCGGCACTGATAAACGGGGCCTTTTGTCTTCCCTGCCAGATGGAGCAGCTGCCGCTCGCATTCGGGCGAAACACACACAGTGGCCGCGGCAAACCTGCGGAAAAACAAACCATCCAGCCAGGCAAGCAAACGCTTGCTGCGCCGTTGCGGCGGAAAACCCATCGGCCAGAACGCACTGTGAATCACAGTCACGACCGGAATTCCGAGCAGCGAGACAAGCGAAAAGACCATCCATAGGGATGTGCCCGAATCGACGATTAGGACGTCCGGGCGCTCGCGGAATGCCTTACCCACGATCTTGAGCCCATACATCACAGATCCCACGTAATGCTGAATTCCGCCCTTGAGATACAGAGGACTCTTCGGAATATTTTCGAAGCGATACCGGCCGTGTTGCAGCGAGTCCTTCTGCGTGTACCAGGAGATGAAATGACCTTGCGCCTCCGTTTCGTCGCACCAGTCGACAAACAGCTTCGAGAATGCGATCGACATCTCGAAGGGCGCTTCCTTCCCGCCATTCAGCAGGTCGCGGTACATCGAGACAACGTCTCCCGGACCCAGCGCGTACAGTACCTTCAGGCCCTTCCTGCGATTTTTCGGAAGGCGGATGCCGGCCCTGGCTTCTTCCAAGGTCAGATCCTGCTGCTGGTTATCCGTTGAGGTTAAGTTCATCCTTCTCTCCATCGCCCAATGCCGTGCCTATCGGGTGAATTCCTTCAGCGGCTCTTCGATGCCGCGGCGTACCAGTTCGGTGCGATCCGTTACCGGCCGCCATCCCAGGACGTTCTTTGCTGCGCTGCAATCGAAAGGAGCCAGCAGAGTCCTTGTTTCCGATTCCCGGTATGTAGGCATCTGCCGCTCCGGATGCCGGACCGCAACCTTTACAACCCACTTGGCCATATCCTTCAGATAAAACCTGAAAACCGGAGTGGGGAACCGCTGGATGCGAATCCCTGCGCAGCGGTCCAGCTCATCGAGATACTCCTGGGCGCTGAGGCATGGGTCGCCAACCAGGTTGAACGACCTGCCTTCAATATCCGGCTTTTCCATCGCGGCAATCACGGCCGCGGCAACGTCTTCCACCAGCACCAACGGAAGTTTATTTCTGCCGTCTCCAAAAATCTGACACACGGCGTCGTTCCACCACATGCCCACACCGAAGTGAAACGGGCTTGCTCCGCGGCCGATCACGATGCCCGGTCTGAGGATCACCACTCCCAGGCCCTGCTCGCGATGCATCTGCAGCAGCAACTCTTCGGAAGCCGTCTTCGCGCGCGAATAAAAATTGGCGCGCGCGATTCGCTTATCCAGAGGCGTCGCTTCGGTGATCGTTCCCGCCTTGCTCCCCTGGTAATACGAAGCAATTGAGCCGGTATAAACCAGCCGCTTCACCCCTGCTGCCACTGCGGCCTCGGCCACGTTCCGGGTCGCTCCAATCTCGAATTCCTGATACTCCGCCCAGGTCTTGACGTTCGCCCGCGCGAGGTGGAGAACGTAGTCAATCCCTTCCATGGCCCGCTCGAGATCCTGCTTGTTCAGCAAGTCGCCGGACTGCACGTCTACTGACGGCCCGCGAAGCTCGAGGGGAAGGTTGCCGGCGTTTCGGACCAGCATGCGAATTTCATGACCGGAGCTTGTCAGTTGCCGGATCAGCTCTTTCCCGATAAAGCCGGTGCCGCCCAGCACTAGAATCCGCGGGGGCGTCGTCCGTGAAGCAGCCACACTCCTCGGTATCGATGATGCTCGGGCAGCCTCACGGGGCAGGTTCGCTGCTGCGCTCATCTGTTCACAGAGACGGATGACATCGGCTCCCATGCGGTCATCGACCCGCTCATCGAGCGGTCCGTCCCCCGGAGCGTAGAAGGCGTCCATGGCCCCCGTGATGCTCATGGCATAGGGATTGCCACCGCGACCCATCTTCAACTTGCCGCGGAAAAATGTAGACAGTGTCTGGCGAGCTTGCTGCTTCAGGCTCTTCGCTTGATTGCGAACCATGTGGTAAACGTCGAAATCCGGATCGTTCGGTGTGTGTTGCAGCAGTGAATAGGTGTTCCGCTCGAAATCCACGGTCGCGGCGGCCAGCGAGCCGCGCACTTGAATCGAGTATTCGGAAAAGCCAGGCACGAAAGAAAAGCGCAGCTCGACGGCGGTGCGATCCTTCAAGGCATTTACTTGCCAACGCCGATAGAACCTTTGTCCGGTCGGCAGGTCCACTGGATTGCTGGCATGCACGTGCATTTCTTCCGGTTTCCCGACCAGGTCGAGCAGGTGCGCGGCGGAATGCGAGCCAATTTCCAGCAGAATATTTGCCGGCTCGCGAAGCATCCAGATGTTGAAGGGGCCATGCAGGACAGGCGGCAGAGGACGGTGCCAGGTGATGGTAACGTGATCGATCTGTCCGAGAACTCCGCTGCGAAGATCACGGCGCAACCGTTCGTAAGGCCTCGAAAACAAAAAATTGTGACCCACGCCCAGCCGCAGGCCGCGTTCGGCTGCGATCCGCACCAGCGATTCGCAATCGACTGCGCGCTCGCACATCGGCTTTTCCATGAAGACATCGACGCCGGCCTCGAGAATCGTGCGGGCCGCCTCGAAGTGGCGATCCGGCGGCAGCAGGACATGCACCGCATCGAGCGTTTCATGCACGAGCATGTCTTCCAGCGAGGAATAAATCTTTGGCACGCCGAATTTCCTGGCAAGAGCCTCTGCCTTGGGTAGAACCCGGTCGCAGACTGCTGCCAGTTCCGCATTTGTGACCTGCTTTATGCACTGCGCATGCCAGTCGGCGATGTAGCCGGTACCCACGAACGCAACGCGACGACGGGAGCCGCCTGTACGGCGTTTGAGAGAAAGAGAAGTTTCGACCTGATCCGTCTGACCTGAAGCGGCGGTCGTCATCGTAACGAACTCCGTTTACTTGTATTCAATAATCGTGAAAGCCGTCCCGCGACGCTGTCGCCGGTGATATTCAAGCAATCCAAGCAAGGCGGGAAACTTGAAAATCATAGTGAAAAAGGCATGTACGCAGGCGTCGCCGATCCCCCACCCCCGCTGCCGCCCGTAGCGGAAGTTCCGCGCGAACTGGAGGCAGTAGGCACACAGAAGAACAATCAGCGAAATCCCGTGGGTGAAAAGAGCAAGGCAAAGCGCGAGCAGGGGCAGAAGCAGCGCCCATACCCATATCCTGCGGCAGTCCTTTACGAAATACCGTTCTTCACCACCGCCGTGCAGCGCCGCCACCTGCGCGAAAGCGTGACCGGTACGGGTCGCTCTGCGCCACCATTCGCCAAACCGCGTCATCGCTATGTCGTGGCGCGCCATAGGGGCATCAAGAAGCAGGATCTTCCATCCCAGCTGCCGTACCCGTACGCAGAACTCGTCGTCTTCAGCCGCGATCACGTCGGCGCGAAAACCACGTGCCGCGCTGAAGACCTCGGTTCGAATCATGAATCTTCCACCCGATGAACGGACCTCGCCGGCCGGCTGCTGCCACTCGAGGTCGCACAACTTGTTATAGATGGTCCTTTGTGGATACAGCTCGCGGACCTGCCCAGAGACAATGCCAACATCCGGCCGTTGCGTGAGCGCTTCAAGACCCTTTTGTATCCACCCCTCCATGAGGTCGCAGTCGCCATCAAGGAACTGGATGAACGGAAGATCGGGCGCATGCCCCATCAGGCAGGCAAAGCCCTCGTTGCGCGCACGCGCAGCTGTGAACGGCCGAGAAGGATCAAGCTCCAGCACATGGCAGTTCAGCGAGCGGGCAAAATCAGCACTCCCGTCGGTCGATCCCGAGTCAACGTAAAGCACCGTCGCCGCGTCGCGGACCGCTGCCCGTAAGCAGCTCTTCAAACGTTCGCCCTCATTTCGCCCGATAGCGATGATGGCAACGTTTTGCTCCGCCACAGTGCTCATGATCTTCAATTCTAGAGTAGGCGGGAGAAATAAACCGTACCACTAAAGTTGGTATGAACATGCAGGCTCGCAGTCTTTCTGATACGTTGAAGCCATCCCCAGCCTTGAACCCGCAGCCTGGAACCGTAGCGAGCTTTTAACAGTTCTTAACCGTAGCTTAGTAATCGACTAGAGCGGCATGAAACTCTATCGCACCGAAGCCCACATGCTCGTGGAAGAAAAGGGACACTACTATCCCGTCGAGGAGTCGCTCGATGCGCTGATCGCGCTCGACAACCTTTATCTGCGCCTCCAGTCGATCATCTCAAGCGAATCGCCTCTCAGTCTTACTGAGCCTCTCGTCTTCGAGGCGCCCGTCGGACACCAGGAGGTCTGGGCCGCAGGCGTCACCTACTACCGCAGCCGCTCCGCGCGCATTGAGGAATCGAAAGACGCTGGCGGAGGAGACTTCTACGACCGCGTTTATTTCGCCGAGCGCCCCGAGCTCTTCTTCAAGGCCATGGGCCACAAGGTCGCCGGGCCGGACGGCAAGGTCCGCATCCGCTCAGATGCCAAGTGGTCTGTTCCCGAGCCCGAGCTGGCACTGCTTGTGAATGCCCGCGGGCGAGTCGTCGGCTACACCATCGGCAACGACATGAGTTCGCGCGACATTGAGGGCGAGAACCCGCTCTACCTGCCTCAAGCCAAGGTTTACGACCGGAGCTGTGCGCTCGGCCCCGGCATCCTCATCCAGCCCGACCCCATGCCGCCGTCCACGCGCATCCGCATGGAGATCCTGCGCTCCGGCGTCGCGGAGTTTTCCGGCTCAACCACGCTGACCGAGATGAAGCGCGACCCGGCCGTGCTCGTCGAGTACCTGTTCCGTGATCAGAGCTTCCCCTTCGGATGCTTCCTGCTAACGGGCACCGGCATCGTGCCTCCTGACCATTTTTCGTTGCGCGGCGGAGACGAAGTGCACATCACGATCGACAGGATCGGCACGTTGATGAACCAGGTCGCTTGAGCTGGCACTCAGGGCAACGATTCCTCGAGCTTCGGCTTTACTCCAACCAGCCGCGCTGCTCCGGCGACCGCAAAGACGCACAGCAGCGGATCGCATGGGAAGCGAAAGCGCGGCTTCGCGATCGTTGCCGCCGAAGACAGAATCACCAGGCCAAGCGCGGCGAGCGTCAGCCAGGCGAGGGAATTCCGCCAAGAGACGATGAGGCCGAAGACTCCCAGGATCATGATCGGCAACAATGACCAGGCCGCGATATGCGCCAGTTTGCCCGTATGCAATCCCTGGGTTGTGCGCGGCTTGCCTTCCGAGTCGAAGACGGCGAGCGAGCGCAGCACCGCAAGCTCGGCGTAGCGGCCGGGATGCTGGTGAATCCATTGTTTGGCAAGCGTCTGCTCTTCGCGGTCAAGATGAACCTCGCCCTTGGTCGGATCGCCCTTGGCCTCGATCCAGTTGCCGGAGCGGGGCGTTGCCTCATCGTTCGCTCCGAGCTCCAGATTTTGCCCGCCATTGGTCGCAATCACGAAGTCATTCATGACCAGCTTGTTCCGCACCATCCACGCGACCGCAGGCGTCATGCCTACGATAAGAACGAGAGCAGCGACCTTGAATCGTTTCTTCCACGCGATCACGATTGCCGCCAGAAATGCAGCCGGCGCGAAGGTCGAGGTCGCGGCTCCGGCCATACCAAGCATTAAACCCGCCGCGATAGCCATCCCCGAACGATTGCGATGCATTGCCAGCCAGCACAGCCAGATCCCAACTGTAAGAGCTGTTGTCGTCAGGATTGTCGGATAGAGGGTTGTGCATGCGTAGGCCAGCGCCGGATGAAAGGCCACGAGAGTCGCCCCGAGATTTGCTGCAACGGGACTCAGTCCGAGGACGTCTCCGAGTCGCCTGCAGACGAAGGGAAGAACAGCCAGCATCAGCGCCTCAAGGATCTTCACGATCAGAGGCTGGTGGCCGAAGACGCCATACACGATGCCGATCAGGTATGGCTGCGCCGGCGGCCGGTAGGCGGTGTAAAAGTCGCCGATCCTGAAGCCCAGCCCGTGCGAAATGGACGTGCCGATCCTGTCGTAATCCAGCTCATCGTAAAACGCTGTCTGGTGACGAGTTCCCAGAACCAGAGCAAGACGCAGCAATGTCCCGGCAATCGCCAGGAACCAAAGCCAGCCATTGCTGCGCAGCACGGCTATTGGCCAGGACAGAGAGGGTCGGGTTTGTTCTTTCGTGAGCATCTTTCTCACCTTTCGGACAGAGCAACCTCGGCGCTTTCTAAGGCTGGCAGCAATGAACGATAAATCTCCTGGATCCGGTCAATCTTCTTCTCCCAGTCGAAGTGCTGTTCGACGCGCGCGCGTCCACGCGCTCCAAGCTCGTCGCGCAGCCGCGGCTCGGCAATCAGCTTCGACATCGCCGCGGCAAACCCTTCGACCATCGCCTCGCGGCTCGATGGCTCGACCAGAAATCCGCAGGTATCGTCGAGATAATCGGCAGGGCCGCCCCACTTCGTCGCAATCACCGGAATGCCGCTGGCCATGGCCTCGAGCACCACCGCGCCGCCGCATTCATGGACACTCGGCATTACTAATGCCAACGCGGTATGGAGATAAGGTGCGCAGTCTTTCTGGAGAAGCCAGCCAGTAAAGATCACTTGATCCGCTATACCGAGCCTCTCCGCCAATTGGGTCCACGGTTCGCGCATGGGCCCATCGCCGATCACCGTGAGTTGGGCTTCCGGCACGCGCGTGAGCGCTTCGATGACGATGTCCAGCGCCTTCCAGTCGACGAGGCGTCCGAGGAAGACGAATCGCGACCTGCCAGCCTGGCTCGTCGCCTGCGCAGGACCACTCCACGCCCCAAGCTGCACGCCGTTCTCGACCAACTGGATTACGCGCCCGCGTATGCCGGACGGCAGCGCCAGCCGCGTGCGCTCGTTCGCTACCAGCAGGACATCGGCATGCTTCTTTCCGGACGCCAGCGAGTTGAAGAAATCCGACAGCCCGCGGCCGAAGCTGATCGCGATGCGGCTGAACGCCGATTCGGTATGCCAGAAGGCCGGCGGATACTCCATGCCGCCGTTCATCGGTCCGATGACCACCGGGACACCGAGGCCCGTCATCAACGACGGAAAGCGCGGAGAGACAGGAATCGGCTGATGAACCAGATCGATCCTCGCGGCCGCGATCAGCTCGCGCACGATCCTCCGTGCCAGATACTGCGTTGCAAGCTGGCTCAGCAGTTCCAGGCTGGCTTCGGAGATGCGGCGCGGCAGAAATCCACCGAGCCGAAAGAGCATCTTGTGAAACCACGCATCGGGAATGAACCGCATGCGGTCGCGCTCTTCGGGAAGCGCCGCTTCGAGTTCATCTCTGGTCCGGGAATGCACCACCAGCCACGCCTCCACGCCCCGGCGCCGCAGGTCAGCGAAATGGTGCAGCGGCAGCACGGCTTCTCCGCCGAATTTGTAAGACGCGTGTTCGGCAACGATGCAAATCCGCATGGTCTCGAGGCAGGCAGAAGCAGGTTAGGCGGCAATACAGCCGCCGCGATCGTCTCGCTCCGGGGAATTCCGGATACTCAAGCGTCCCACGGCAAGCGGCCGCTGAGCCATTCCTCGAAAGTCGTAATGGCCTGATAACGCTAGCGATACCTGAGCCCTGCGCCCTGTTCCCTGAGCAGCTGACTTACTCCGCTGTCTCGTCCGCCTTCACCGTAACGGCGACATGCGCCGTTACCTCGCGATGCAGCTTGACCGGGATGTGGAACTCGCCGAGCTGCTTGAGCGGATCTTCGAGATGCACCTTGCGGCGGTCGATGTTGAACCCCTTGGTCTCGAGTGCGTGCGCGATGTCGGCCGAAGTGACCGAGCCGAAGAGCTGATCGTGCTCGCCCACCTTGCGCTCGAAGACGAGTGAAACGTTGTTGAGCTGCCCCACGAGAGCCTCAGCCTCGGACTTCTCCTTTGCGGACTTGCGGATGGCCGATGCCTTCATCTGCTCGATCACAGCCTTGTTCGCCGAGGTCGCTTCCATGGCGAGCTTCTTGGGCAGCAGAAAATTGCGCCCGTAGCCGTCGGCCACCTTCACCACGTCGCCGCGATG
>JAFAKX010000047.1 GCA_019234945.1 Silvibacterium sp. | reverse complement strand
CCCTGATAATCGCCAAAGTAGAAGATCTTGTTCTTAATGATCGGGCCGCCGATGGAGCCACCGAACTGGTTCCAGCGAAGTTCTCCCTTTTTGATGCCGGCGTTATTTTCAAACCAGTCGGCTGCGTCGAGCACGTCGTTGCGGAAGAATTCCCAGACGGTGCCATGGATCTGATTTGTTCCGGACTTGATCGTAGCGTTTAGGACCGCTCCGGCGGCGCGACCTAGCTCGGCGCTGTAGTCCGATGTCTGGACCTTGAATTCCGAAAGGGCGTCCGGCGGTGGAAGAACGACGAAGTTAGTTCCGTTCAGGAAGTCGACGTTGTCGGAATTGTTGTCGATGCCGTCCAGCAGGTAGTTGTTCTGCGCCGGGCGCAGACCGTTGGCGGTGAAGGCGCCACTAGCGGCATTGCCGCGCGTGTCGGCCTGAGGAGTGTTCACGCCGGCACTCAGCTGGGCCAGGAAAGTAAAGTTGCGGCCATTCAACGGGAGGTTGTTCACGCTCTGCCCGGTGACGACCTGGCCCAACGAAGCGTCTTCAGTCTGCAGCACCGGTGGTGCGGCGGTGACCTCAACGGTCTGGGTCGCGGAGCCCGGCTTGAGTTGAACGTCAACGCGGAGGTTCTGGCTGACGTTCACCGTTAAATTTTGCTGGGTCGTCGTGGCGAATCCGGCGGTCGAGACCGAAACGGTGTAGTGCCCGATTCTGACCGGTGAAAAAGTATATTCACCCGAGCTGGTCGTGTTCGTCTCGAGAGTCAGGCCCTGATCCGTATTCAGCAGTGTCACCTTGGCATTAGGGACGACGGCGCCGGTGGTGTCTGTGACGAGTCCGGTGATCGATCCCTGGTCCACCTGCGCGAATGCGGCGAGACCGGACGCCAAAAAGAGCACGAAAGCGAAGGTTGTTAGGGAGGGGATCAGACGGAAGAAGCTGCGCTTATTGTGATTGGAATCCATGTCAGTAGCCTCCTAAGTCCTGCAATGCGGTGGGAACCATCCACAACTGAAATCCGGGGGCCGGCCTGTAAACGGTTACGTCGACCCTGCGTGTAAGCGGTTACCCGGACTGCCGACAGCACGCTAGTACAGCGGCCCATGCTTTGTCAACCAAAAGGTGGAGCCCGATTTCATCCGATGGCTGGAGAGGCCCAAAGGGACATCACTTTGGCGGGAACGGGGGGCGAATGCTAGTATGCGGACACAACTGCCCGTTACCAGTTTGGAACCTCTGGGGATGCCACCTCTCAAGGACTTAGACCAATTCCCTTCCCGCCGGACATTTCTCAAAAGTATGGCGCTGGCGCCCTTCGCTTTTCGCGCCGCGCCGTTCTTTGGGCCACAGCCCCGATTGGCTCATTTTGGCGCGGTAAGTGAACCCGCCGGGGGCTTTCCCAGCGATTTTCGGTTCAAGCCGAGCTATCCGGCGAAGTCTCCGCTGGAGGATGTGCTTCGCAGGGTGCCCGCGGGTGCGGATGAGTTCGTCACAGAGAAATACGCGTTGGAGATTGAGTCGATTCTGACGGAATGGTCCGCGGCGTTGAAGACATCGGCGCAGAATGTCTCGGCGCTCGCTCAGTGGCTCGATGCGGGGATTGAGGCTGCGGGGCTGGCTCCGGAGAGTGTAACGACCCTGCGCAACGGGTACGGTATCGACGTGGTGAGGCGGAAATTCGGGTCGAAGACCGCGAGCGGGCACGAGCAGTTTCTGACGGAGGTGCAGGCCTGGATACAACCGTTCACCCGGCTGGATACCGCAGAGTTTGATATCACCGGGATCGAGGAAATTGGAAGCTCTCCGGTTACAGTTCGTGCGGCAATCCGCTACGACATGGTTGGCGTACGCACCGACGGGCAACGCGAAGAGCGAGTGGGTGCCTGGCGCATCGAGTGGCAGAGCGATGAAGCAGGAAGATGGAAAGCACGGCGCTGGGAAGCGACTGAGGAGACGGTCGCGACCTCACGCGGACCTGTATTTATCGATGTGACGGCGCAGGCGCTCGGCGGAGCGGATTCGTACAAAAGTCAGTTGCTGCGCGGCGCGGATTACTGGCGCACGGTGCTGGATGGAGCGTGCGGCATCGACGTCTACGGGAACAACGGCATCGCGGCCGGGGACTTCGACAACGACGGGTTGGACGATCTCTACATCTGCCAGCCAGCGGGGCTGCCGAACCGTCTCTTTCGGAACCGTGGCGATGGGACCTTCGAAGATGTGACCGATAAGGCTGGGGTAGGCGTGCTCGACAGCACGGCGTGCGCACTGTTTGCGGATTTTCGGAACTCAGGGACGCAGGACCTGCTGGTCGTTTGCGGCAGCGGTCCGCTGCTGCTTCTGAATCAGGGGAACGGCAAGTTTGAGCTGAAGCGGGACGCATTCCGGTTCGCGCAGACTCCGCAGGGGACATTTACGCATGCCGCGGTCGCAGACTATGACGGCGACGGCCGGCTGGATATCTATCTTTGCGTTTACAGCTACTACCTGGGGCTTGATCAGTACCACTATCCGGTGCCGTACTACGATGCGCGAAACGGACCGCCGAATTTTCTTCTTCACAACGAAGGCAGCGGGACGTTTGTGGACAGAACGGAAGCGGCTGGTTTGAACGCCGACAATAACCGCTATAGCTTTGCCTGCGCGTGGGGAGATGCGAGCGGCAAAGGAATGCCCGATCTTTACGTGGCCAACGATTTCGGACGGAGCAATCTCTACCGGAACAATGGGGACGGGACGTTCAAGGTGGTCTCAGGTGAGGCGCACGTGGAGGATGTTGGCGCCGGGATGAGCGCGTCGTGGGCTGACGTGGACATTGATGGGCGACAGGATATCTATGCGGCGAATATGTGGTCGGCCGCAGGGCAGAGGGTGTCAGCACAGAAGATTTTTCAGCAAAAGGCTCCGGAAGAGGTTCGGGCGCTGTACCAGAGGCACGCGAGGGGCAATTCGCTCTATCGGAATCACGGCGATGGAACATTCGAGAATGTAAGCGGGCGGACCGGGGTGGAGATGGGGCGCTGGTCATGGTGCTCCGACTTCTGGGACTTCGATCACGATGGGTATCCCGACCTGTATGTAGCGAACGGGTATATCTCCGGCCCGGAGCGGAGCGATCTCGCGAGCTTTTTCTGGCGGCAGGTGGTGGCGAAGTCTCCAGCGGATGCGACGGCGTCGCCGGCGTACGAGCATGGATGGCAAGCGCTAAATGAGTTGATCCGGTCAGATGCGACATGGAATGGCTACGAGCGAAACGTGATGTTTGCGAATAACCGCGACCGAACGTTTTCGGAGGTCTCAGGTGTGGTGGGACTGGATTTTCCGGAAGACGGCCGCTCCTTTGCTCTGGCGGATATAGATCATGACGGCCGGTTAGAGGTAATTCTCAAGAACCGCAATGCGCCGCAGGTGCGAATCCTGCGGAATGCAATGACAGAGATTGGGAATTCGGTGATCTTCCGCCTGCGCGGAACAAAGAGCAACCGCGACGCGATTGGCGCGGCGATTACGGTGGAGACGGGCGGGCATCGGCAGACAAAGTATCTACAGGCAGGGTCGGGTTTTCTGGCGCAGCACTCGAAGGAAGTCTTCTTCGGAGTGGGCAGAGCGGCCGGAACAATCCGGGCGAGCGTAAGGTGGCCAAGCGGTCTGACGCAGGAGTTTGATGGTCTACTAGTAAATCAGCGGATCGAGATTGAGGAGGGCTCATCTGCGGTGACAGCGAAGCCGTTCAACGCGCGGCCCGCGATTTACGAAAGGCCGGGACCGCAGCCAGCGATTGAGCCTTTTCCTTCGGCGGCGGCGACGTGGTTGATCGAGCCGCTGAAAGCTCCGGAGTTTTCTCTGCCCGACTCGGCGGGAAAGATGAGGAGTTTGCAGGCGCTCCGAGGCGAATTCGTACTCCTGAGCTTTTGGGCTCAAGATGCGCTGCAGTCGCGGGAGCTATTGAGAGCGCTGCATCAGCACCGCTCTCTGCTGGCTGGAAAGGTCAACATCCTGGCGATCAACCTAGATGGCCCCGACGCAGCGCAAAGCGCACGGGCATTCGCGATTCAGGAAGGATTTTCGTTTCCGGTGCTCTTTGCAAGTCAGGAGGCAGCCGGAGTCTACAACGTCATTTACAGATACCTGTTCGACCGGCGAAGGGACCTGCCGATTCCATCATCGTTCCTCGTGGACAAGGAAGGCATGCTCCTGAAGGTGTACCAGGGTCTGGTCAAGCCGGAGCAGGTAATACAGGATGTGAAGTCGGCCCCGGCCACGGCTGCTGATCGCAAGCGGAAGGCGCTTCCCTTCGATGGCGTTTTGTACCAGGGCGCGTTTCAGCGCAACGACTTCAACTATGGAATAGCCATGTTCCAGCATGGCTATCTCGATCAGGCTGCTGCTTCGTTCGAGCAGGTTATAGCCGATGCCCCCGAGGACGCGGAGGCCTACTATAATCTGGGCACTCTCAACTTGAGAAGAAACAAGCTTTCAGATGCACAAAGATATCTCGAACAGACGGTGAAGTTGCGGCCGAACTATCCGGAGGCGTGGAATAACCTCGGAATGATTTCCGGGCAGCAGGGCCATGATGACGAAGCCGTTCGAAACTTTAAGCAATCCCTGCTGCTCAGGCCCGATTTCGCGATTGCTCTGCTGAATCTGGGTAATCTGTATCGCCGCATGGGCAACTATGACGAAGCAGGACAACTGCTCAATCGCGCTCTGGAACTTGAACCGGACGACCCTGAGGTGAACTACGGTCTGGGCATGTTCTACGCGATGCAGGACCAGACTGACAAGGCAGCTCATTACCTGACGGCGGCGGTCGATCTGCGGCCGGACTATCCAGAGGCTCTGAACAACCTCGGTATATTGTTTGCGCGGGGCCGGAATTATCCAAAGGCAGAAGAGCAGTTCAAGACCTGCATCCGAGTGGCTCCGACCTTCGACCAGTCTTACCTTAATCTCGCGCGCTTGTATGTGAGCGAGAGCGATCGGGTGAAAGCGCGAGAAGTGCTTGAAGATCTACTACGGATCGAACCAGAGCACCCCGCGGCCAGGCGCGCACTGGAGATGCTGCAATGAGCGGCTTGACTGGGAATCTACGGGTTATTGGCGTGATGTTTAGCCGAGCCTCAGCCCTGGGTCGCGTCCAAATCGCGGCCGCGCCGTTCTGGATGAGTTCGGTAATCTTTTCGCTCCTTATTGTCCCACCGATATTTAGCTTCGCGCAGAATACTTCCACAACGGGACACAAACAACAAACTTCCCGGTTGTCTCCGGGTCTGCAGGAAGCAGAAGACCTGATCCGGCAAGGTAAACTGGACGACGCCAGAGCCAGACTTGAGACGGAGCTTCAGACAAATCCATCGAACATCGAAGCCTATGATATGCTCGGGTTCCTTTACACTGAGCAAAAAAAGTATGTAGACGCGCTAGAAAGTTTTCAGAAAGCGCTGAAGATTGCTCCCAACTCAACAAAGACCCATAACGGGCTGGCGAATCTCTATGTCGCCGAGGGTAAGATCGATTTCGGCGAGAAGGAGTTTCGAACTACCCTGCGGATCGATCCAGCGAACCAGGAGGCTAACTATAATCTCGGCTTACTTTTGATAAGTAAGGGGGTCCCAGCGGAAGCTATTCGTCACTTAGAGCGCGTGCGCCCGGCGAATGTTCCTACGCGGTTCAATCTCATCCATGCATATCTTGAAGACAATCGGCCTCAGGAGGCGCTGCGGATAGCGACAGAGCTTTCCGAGGAGAACAAGCAGGACGTTCAGCTGCACTTTACACTCGGCGTGCTGCTGGCATCGGAGAAACAGTACAAGTCAGCAGAGCTGGAGCTGGAAAAGGCGGATGCCCTGCAGCCGGGAACGTTCGAGATTCTTTACAATCTCGGGCAGGCGTATCTACGCGACGGCAACAATGCAAAAGCGGAGATAGCGCTGAGCCGCGCGCTGAAGTTAAAGCCCGATTCTCCGGAGACACTTTTGCTGCTGGCTCAAGCCTATGCGAATGAATCGAGGCCAATGGATGCACTCGATCTGCTGACCCGTGCGCACAAAATGGCGCCGGAGAATCCAGACATCATTTTTCAGATGGCGCAAGTGAGCATCTCGCAACACTATTTTGAGGATGCGATCCCGCTGCTTGAATCCGGTCTGAAGATTGCGCCGCAAAGGACCGATCTCACAGCCGCTCTCGGCGAGAGCTACTTCATGTCGGGAAAAGTAGATAAAGCTATCGAGGTGTTCGAGAAGCTGGTGAAGATGGATCCGTCGGCACGACCTTACCTGTATCTCGGAATTTCTTATCAGAACCTCGGGCGCTTCGATGAAGCGACGCACTATTTTCAAGAAGGGTTGAAACTGAACCCGAGCGACAGCGCTTGCCTCTTCCACCTTGGCTACATTGCAGAGCGCCAGGGAAACGACGAAAGCGCAGAGGCGAAGTTCCAGGCGGTGCTGCGGTCGAATCCGGAATTTCCGGATGCGCTGCTGGAGTTGGCAAACCTGCGCATGACAAAGAAGAGGTATGCCGAAGCTGCCGAGTTGCTGAGGCGTTATGTGAAGGTGAGCCGCAATCCCTCGACCGGGTACTACAAGCTTGCGATGGCGGAGAGAAGTCTGCATGACACGGCCGCGGCGGACCGCGACCTGTCCGTGTTCCAGACACTCTCAAAGAATGCCGAGACGGGACCGTATCCGTACGAGCACCTTTTCGACTATGTGGACAACCGGTCGAAGCTTGCTCCGCAGGCGCGGCAGCAGATGGATATTGCGGAGCTTACGGAAGAGATCAAGAAGCATCCGGACCAGCCGGAGGACTTGTACATGCTGGCTGATGTGTATCTGAAGGCCGGCAAGCTGGACGAAGCACGACAGACGATTGCGGAATTGGACAAACTTAGTTCGGGAGACTACCGGACAGAGGCCGGGGCAGGAGTGCTGCTCGCGAGATATCGGCTGTACGACGATGCCATCCGCCATTTTCAGCTGGCGTTGGCGACAAATCCGAACTCGGATGAGGTGAAGTTCGACATTGCCGACGCATATTTCAGGAAAGGGCATTATTCAGAGGCACTGGATGCGGCGCAGCAGGTTTCGCCCGACGGGCGCAAGGATGATACCTATCTCGCGCTCCTTGGCGATATCTATGCCCACCTGGGAGAGTGGGGAAAGGCGAAGGAGATCTTTCGGGATGCAATCGCAAGGAATCCTGATAACGACCAGGACTATTTGTCACTCGCACTATTGCAGATTCGCTCGAATGACTTGATGGCCGCGAAGGAGACTCTACTGAAAGGGCAGAGCCGTGTTCCCGGTTCCGGAAAGATTCTCTGGGGGCTCGGGCTGGTTTCGGTGCTCGAGGGCAAGACCTCGGAGGCAGAAGACCAGTTTGCACGCGCGGTGGACCTGCTGCCGGAGTGGCCGGGAAGCTATTCGACGCTGGGAGTCTTCTACTTTCAGACCGGACAGATCGAAAAGGCCAGAGAAGTGCTCAATCGGTTTAAGAACAGCAATGCGAGCGGAGGGCTCGATGTGAACCGCATCGAACAGGTGCTGGCGCAGGCTTCGCCGAGTACTTCTGCCAGCGACGCTCCAATGCCGATGGCCAGCCGGCAGCAACTGCTTCAACTGGCATTGTCGCTTGCAGACCGGACACTCTGAAATGGGTGCGAAGAAACTCAAATTGGCGTGTTCACCCGCGATTTTGCTGATGGCTGCAGCCGTTGTCCTCGGCAACACGTACGCTCAGCAGCCGGCAAAAGCCAAAGAACAGGATGCTCCGATCGCCGTCAAGTTCACCGACATCCGCAAAGCCGCGGGGATTACCTTCAAGCAGGATTCCACCCAGACAGAGGAGAGGTATTACCTCGAGACGATGGGCACAGGTGTTGGGTGGATCGACTACGACCAGGACGGTTTGATGGACCTTTACTTTGTCCAGTCGGGCCCGACCGATATTTATAAGCCACCGACGCCGCTACGGTCGGCGCTTTACCACAATAACGGCGACGGGACGTTTACGGATGTGACGGAAAAGGCGGGCGTGGCCGGCGAAGGACATTATGGCCAGGGTGTGGCGGTGGGGGACTTCGACAACGATGGCTACCCAGATCTATATGTCACGGGCTATGGTCGGGCCATTCTCTATCACAACAACGGCAACGGCACGTTCACCGATGTTACAGCCAAGGCCGGAGTAGCAGATGAAGGCAACTGGTCGACGAGTGCTGGGTGGTTCGACTACGACAAGGACGGCTATCTTGACCTGGTCGTGACGAACTATATCGAGTGGAGCCCGCAGAATAATCTGTGGTGTGGCGAGCGCAGGCCGGGTTATCGCTCTTACTGCAATCCGAATAACTACAAGGGACAGAAGACGAAGTTGTATCACAACAATCACGACGGCACTTTCACTGACGTGAGCGACAAGTCAGGCGTGGGCAAGCCGGAGTCCAAGGGCATGGGTGTGGTGCTGGCGGATTTCAACGGTGACGGCTGGACCGATATCGCAATTGCCAACGACACATGGCCAAATTTCCTGTTCCTGAACAATCACGACGGGACCTTCAGGGATGTATCGCTAATCTCCGGGCTGGCGGCAAGCGAGGATGGCAAGTACGAAGCCGGGATGGGCATCGACGCGGCCGATGTGGACGGTGACGGCCTGTTGGACGTGTACGTCACGCATCTGGACTTGGAGCTGAATCGGCTCTACCACAACAACGGTGACGAGACGTTTACCGATGTGACGTACAAGTCGGGGATCGGCAACAAGGCTGTGCTGCTGAGCGGGGTCGCAGCGAAGTTTATCGACTACGATAACGACGGCTGGATGGATATTCTGCAGCTGAATGGGGCGATGCTGGATAACGTGAATCTTTATCACGGCGAGATCTCCTACAAGGAGCCGCTGCTGATGTTCCGGAACCTGGGCCAGGGACGGTTTGAGAAGACGTCTGATGCGCTGGGTCCGGACTTTATGAAGCCGGTTGCGGGACGCGGCCTGGCTACAGCGGATTTCGACAACGACGGCGATATTGACATTGCGACGAACAACCGCGGGGATAATCCAGAACTGCTACGCAACGACGGTGGGAATGCGAATCACTGGCTCGAGGTATTGCTGATCGGCACGCAGTCGAACCGCGACGGGATTGGCGCAGTGCTGAAGCTGACTTCAGAAGGGTTTGCGCACGTTGAGCAGGCCGAGGGCGGAACAAGCTACATGTCGGCAAGCGACCCGCGGATTCATTTCGGGCTGGGCAAGCGTACCAAGATCGACTCGCTGGTGATTACGTGGCCGAGCGGGCGCGTGGACAAGCTGACGGATGTGCCCGTGGACAAGATCATCGCCGTCAAGGAAGGGACTGGTATCATTCCGCATCCGTTCCCGAAGGTTCCTGTTAAATGAGTCTCCAGCGACGCCGGTTTCTGGGCTCATCTCTCTTGGTGCTCGGCAGTACGCTGCTGGAGACGCTGACGACTCCGCTGTGGAAATGGAGAGACCGCGGTCTGGTGGAAGCGGCGACGTCTCCGGTGCTGTATGTCGACGTCGCGCGCGAGGCTGGGCTGACCATACCAAACGTGTGGGGCGGTGTCGACCACAAGCGCGTGATTATCGAAGCCAAGGGCAGTGGGCTCGCATTCTTCGATTTCGATAATGATGGCTGGCTCGACATTTATCTCACAAACGGCAACCGGCTCGACGGACAGTGGCCAGCGGGCAAGGCTCCGACGTCACACCTCTACAAGAACAATCGCGACGGGACGTTCACGGATGTAACGGAAAAATCAGGGCTGGGGCGCACAGGCTGGCAGACGGGCGTCTGCGTGGGCGACTACGACAACGATGGCTGGGACGACCTCTTCTGCTGCTTTTGGGGACACAACATTCTCTTCCACAACAACGGCAACGGCACGTTCACTGATGTAACCAGCGAGGCCGGCCTCGAGCAGAGACAGTGGCGGTGGGGCGCGGGATGCGCTTTTCTTGATTATGACCGCGACGGGCACCTCGATCTGTTTGTGTGCAACTACATCAAGCTCGATCCGGAAACGATTCCCCCGCCGGACAAGACGACTTACTGCCAATGGAAGGGCGTCCCGACGATGTGCGGTCCGCGCGGACTTACGGGCGACACCAATATTCTCTACCGCAACAATGGCGACGGGACGTTCACGGATGTTTCGGAAAAGTCCGGCATACTTAAGCCCGGGCCGAGGTACTCGATTACGGCTGTGTCCTACGACTTTGATAACGATGGATGGCCGGATATCTATGTCGCGGTGGATTCGGAGCCAAGTATTCTCTTCAAAAATAATCATGACGGCACCTTTACCGATATCGCCGTGATGGCCGGCTGCGCCTACAGCGACAACGGGCACGAGCAGGCAGGCATGGGGCTTGCGGTTGCGGACTATGACTGCGACGGCTGGTTCGATATCTTCAAGACGAACTTCGCCGATGACACCTGCAACCTGTATCACAACAACGGCGATGGGACATTTACCGATGTATCGTTTTCCTCGGGGGTGGGCGTAAATAATCGCTATGTGGCGTGGGGCTGCGGCTTTGTCGATTACGACAACGATGGCTGGGCGGACATTATCCAGATCAATGGGCACGTCTATCCGGAGATAGAGAACACGAACTTCGGGCAGACGTACAAGAATCCGCGGCTGGTTTACCGGAACCTCGGCAAGGGAAAATTCAAGGATGTCTCGGCGGAGATGGGGCCGGGGATCAGCGAGCAGTTTTCGAGCAGGGGCGCGGCCTTCGGAGACTACGATAACGACGGTGATATCGATGTGCTGGTCCTGAACATGAACGATCCGCCGTCGCTGCTGCGCAATGACGGAGGCAACAAGCAGAACTGGATCAAGGTAAAACTGATAGGCACGAAGTGTAACCGGACGGCGATCGGAGCGCGGGTTCGGGTCGTTACGGGCGACCATGCGCAGATGGATGAAGTGCACAGCGGCGGTAGCGTGATGTCGCAGAGTGACCTGCGGCTGCACTTCGGACTCGGAGGCGTGGAGACCATCGACCTGATCGAGGTGAAATGGCCGACAACGCAGAAGGTCGAGAAGTTCACCAAAGTGAAGGCTAATCAGATACTCACGATTCGCGAGGGCGATGGGATTATCTCTTCAATGAAGCCGCCCACGAAGTAGCCGATTTCACTTCTTAAGGAGCGCGTCGATCCCGGCCTGAGCGACCTGCTCATCAATCTCAGACTTCGCGCCGCTCGCGGCGATTCCGCCGAGAACCTGGCCGTCGACGCGGATCGGCAGGCCTCCTTGGTTCGGAAAGAAACTGGGGAAAGCCATTGCTTCGACGCTTCCCTTTTTCACAGTGTCGGCCGCGTCTTTGGATGGGCTTCCGTACAAGGCGGCGTGCCGGGCTTTCTTCTGAGCAAACTCGATGGTGTTGAAGGATGCACCATCAGCCTTCTCAAAGAAGAGCAGATTTCCGCTTGGATCAACGATGCAGATCGTCACCTCGACGTTCAGCTCTTTGGCCTTGGCTTCGGACGCGGCAACCATCGTCTTGATGGCGGCCAGGTTGAGGTATTTCCTGCTGGGCAGGTCGGCGGCTGACACGGTCATGGCTGGGATAAGTATAGCGGCGAGGATTTTCACCACGGAGGGCACTCCTATGAAGGGTGTTCAAGTTGCCCACCAAGAATATCGTTTCGGTCGCGTGTACGAATCAGCTTAGTTGGGGGAGGGATGAGCGGGCTGCTGACCTAGTACGATCAGGAACTGCTTGAGCTCGCGCCGCTGCTGCTCGACGGCGGCGGCCTGCTGCTTTTCGAGCTCAGCGTGCAGCCGGAACTGGTCCCGGGCCTTGGCAGGCTCGCCGGTGCGTTCGTAGGCGACTCCGAGCCGGTAGTGAGCTTCGCTGAGCTGCGGGTTTATCTCGATGGCTCTGGTGTAGTAGCTGATGGCCTTGTCGTAGTTGTGCTCCGTGAAGTAGAGGATGCCGAGTTGCAGGCAGGGCTCATCGTACGCGGGATCGAGTGAGACTGCTTTGGTGAGGAGGCCTTCCACCGGCTCGAGGTCGCGGGCATCATCGGAGGCCTTCTCGCGCTTCCAGAGGGCCATTGCGTAGTAGTAGTTTGCGTGGGCATTTCCGGGCTGAAGGTCGAGGAAGCGATGGAGTTTCGGCTCAACGCATGGGAGCGGCGCAGGTGCAACGGTATCGATTCTGCCAAGGAAGAGGTAGGGAGTGCTATCGGCGGGGTTCAGGTCGGAGGCGTCGCAGAGACGGTGCGCGGCATCATCATACTGGCCAGCAGCAAAGAGGGCAGCACCCAGCGCGGCGAGCATTCTGGCTGAATCGGGATGCGCCTCGGCGCCCTTCGTAAAAACCTCGATGGCGGGATCGACGGCGCGGTGAAGCAGCAGTTCCGAGCCCCACGTGAAGTAGTGGAGTTCGCTTGGATCGAGCCGGACGGAGAGCTCATATTCGCGCACGGCGGCGAGGGAGTCCCCTGTCTGCTCGTCGAGGTCGCCAAGCAGGCTGCTCAGGTCGGCGGTATTTTCATGCGCGAGCAGATTCTGTACGTGGACCCGAGCCGCTCCGTAGTCGCCGGCTCCCTTTTGAGCGAGAGCAAGATCGTACTCGTTGGCACGGTTTGCGGGATCGACCTGAAAGGCGGCTTCAAGGAGTGGGATAGCTTCGTGGTAGTTTCCGGCGCGAAGGCAGAACTCGCCAAGGCGACGGTTCGCGTCGAAGCTACCTGGTGAAGCGGCGAGCGCTTCCCGCAGCGAGGCCTCTTCTTTGGTGTCGATCGGAGCAGCGGGCGCATCCGGCTTGAGTGTGGCAGCATCGCGAGCGAGAGATTCGCTGGTGCGCAGGCTGGTGTCGGAGCCGTGGCCGGCGGCGGCCGTGCGGTCGATGATGCCGGCGACGGTGAAAGTTGGCTGATCGGCGAAGGCCATGTCGGGAGAAGTGGAGGCAGGTTCCAGGACCAGGTCGATAGTTCGATCCGCCTGTGAGTTCACGGTGATGGTAATGGTTCGGCTTCGCAGACCGGATTTTTGGGCGGTGAGGTTGTAGGTTCCGCTTCGGGGAGCGGAAAAGGTGAAGGTGCCGGCGGAATTCGTTTTTGTTTCGAGCGAGCCCGGGGCACCTTGCTGCTCGAGCTTTACGCTCGCGCCGGTAACGGGCTTGTGAGAAGCGTCGACAATGGTGCCGTGAATAGCGATGCTGTCTGCGGATTGTGCGACTGCGCCGCGGAAAAAGACGGCGATCGCGACGGCGATTACAGCAATGATGATGCGCCGGACCTTAGCTGAAAGCGGTTGACGAGGCGATGTATCCACGATGCGCGTTGCTCTTCGGGAATTTTACTCGTTGCCATTTGCTGCGCGCAGCGATGCACACCGGCATAGTAGGCTAGGAATTCGGTCGAAAGCATGCTGGCATTGCTCGGTTTGGTCACAATTCTCGGACTACTGGGCGCGATCCTTAGCAAGAGGGTTTCGCCGCTGGTTGCATTGGTTACGTTTCCTGTTGCGGCTTCGCTCGTAGCCGGGTTCGGCCTGCACACCGGGCGCTTCATGATCGAAGGCATTCAAGGCATTTCGGGCGTGATCGGGATGTTCGTGTTTGCCATCCTGTTTTTCGGTGTGATGACCGACGCGCGAATGCTTGAGCCGGTGATCGAGATACTTTTGCGATGGATTGGGAGCCGGCCGTCGCGCATTGTTCCTGGCAGCGCTCTGCTCGCACTGCTCATTCATCTGGATGGGTCGGGCGCGGTGTGCTTTCTGGTGACGGTTCCGGCGCTGCTGCCACTGTATCAGCGAGTGGGAATCGATCGCAGAATTCTCGCGTGCGTGACGTCGCTCGCCGCAGGGGTTAATTTTCTGCCGTGGACAGGACCGACGCTACGGGCCTCGGCAGCTCTGCATATTTCAACTACGAGCATTTTCGTCCCGCTCGTCGGAGTGCAGGCGGTAGGGCTGTTGTTTGTGTTTGCGACAGCGCTGTGGCTAGGCATGCACGAGGAGAAACGCCTTGGGAAAAGCCACCTGGAAAAGGTCCATCGCGAGCACGGAAACGCTGTGCAGGATGCGAGAAGTCTTCCGCGGCACTTCTACGTCAATCTGACTTTGACGGCGATCGTGCTGGGGGTGATGGTGAGCGGAAAAGTGGATCCGGTGGTCATCTTCATGCTGGGGACTGTGGTGGCGCTCACGCTGAATTTCCCAAGTCTCAAGGCACAGCAGGCAAGACTGGCGGCGCACGCTCCGGCGGCGATCCTGATGGCCAGTATCCTGTTTGCGGCCGGGTCCTTCACCGGCATTATGAAGGGCACGGGAATGGTGAATGCAATGGCGGCCGCCGTAGTGCATCACCTTCCGCTGCACGACGTCAAGTACATGCCGCTCGCGCTAGGGCTGACGGCGATGCCGCTGAGCCTGCTGTTCGATCCGGACTCCTTTTATTTTGGAGTGCTGCCGGTGCTGGCAAGTGCCGCCGGGGCATTCGGCATTGCGCCGGTAACCATGGCGCAGGCAGCGCTGCTGGGTTTGCACACGACTGGATTTCCGGTGAGCCCGATGACTCCCGCGACGTTTCTGGTGGTAGGGCTGTCGGAGATCACGCTGGCGCAGCACCAGCGGTTCTCAATTCCCTACCTGTTTCTCGCTTCGCTGGTGATGACGCTCGCAGCGGTGGTCTTCAGGGTCATTCCGATTTGATTCGCATTAAATTGGCCCAAGAAGTCTCTTCTAGCGCGTGCGGGCAGCAGCTTTTGAGACTGGCTTCATCTGATCGTGGGCGCGACTGGCGTTGCGGAGGAGAGCCTGCCCCTTTCTGGTTGGATGGATGGCGTAGCGGGCGGGCCATCGGGTTGGCGCGGCGCTCGCAGCAGGCTCCGGTCCTGCGGCATGGGCCGCGAGCAAAATTTCCTGGGTTCTACGGGAAGCTCAATCAGCATAAATTATTGAGGATAAAGCGCCGGACGCTGGCAATTTCATCCTCGACGTCAGCAACTTAGCTCACGTTACATCCGTCAACACTGGTGAGACCATTCGCCGAGGTGAACCGATGCTCTCGCGGCTCTCGTTGACGGCTCTGGTTGTTCTGCTTTCAAGTCGTTTTCTTGCCGCTCAGGCGCCGCCGCAACCCCCGCCGCCGAACCAGCCTTATACGATTCAGACGACCTCTCGGGTAGTCCTCATCGACGTAATGGTGACGGACAAGAACGGCAACCCCGTTCATGGGCTTGCCGAATCGGCCTTCCAGATTTTCGATAACAGCAAGCCGCAGACGATGGCCTCGTTCGAGGAACATAGCGGCAGCGCCCCGGCTCCGCAGCCAATAGAGCCGGTGGTCGCCTCCAAAGGTATTTACAGTAATGACTACCTCGCGCACCTGCCGCCCGTGCTGAGTGTGGTGATTATCGACATCAGCGACCTTGAAGTACCAGACCAGATGTACCTCTACTACGAGTTGCATAAGTTCTTCCAAGAGCAGCCCCTTAGCCAGCCTCTGGCGCTTTATCTGCGAGCCGGCAACGGTTGCTTTCTCGTGCAGAACTTCACATCCGACCGCGCTCTACTCCTGGCCGCTCTGCGAAAGGCGATTCCACGCATTCCACCAACAGGCCGCGAATATCTGAGCGACATCGATACGCTTCGCCAGATGGCCGCCTACCTCAGTCAACTGACCGGCCGCAAAAATATCCTCTGATTCGCGGGCGGCTCAACGCTGTATCTGCGTGATGATTTCGCTTTCAGCGATGTGGATCCTGCCGCCTGGCGCGATCTCTATGACGAGTTGGAACAGGAACGCATCGCCGTTTATCCCATCGACGCGCGCGGACTCACGATATATTTCAACCGGCAGATGTGGCATCAGCAGGTTTTGATGAACGAGACGGCGCGAGCCACCGGAGGTCAGGCGTTTTACAACACGAATGGCCTGCTGGAAACCGCAAGCCACATACTCAGTTCCGATGGCAGCTTTTACACGCTGACGTATGCGCCGCACGATTTCCACTTCGACAATAAATGGCATAAGGTTCGCGTTGCGCTGAATGTGAAGGGCTACCAGCTGAGTTATCGCCGCGGATATTTCGCCGATGGGAGCTCGGGAAGCGCAGAGCAGCCGCAGAAGCCAACGATAAGAATCCGCCTACTGCCGACCGGTGAAAAGATCGAGCTGCCTGAAGCGCGGAGCGGTCCCATAATCTTTCAGGCGCGCGTATTACCGGCTTCAGACCCGGCAGTCGCATCGGAACCGGCAGCCGCAGCCTCGGCGGAAGCGCCATCTCCAAAGAAGGGGGCTGTCCCGTACTCGATTCGCTATTCTTTCCCGGTGAATGAGCTGGTTCAGCAGACAGTCAACGGAAAGCCGAAGGCCATCATCGGGGTCGCGGCAGTTGTTCTGAATGGCGACGGCCGTGCTGTCGACCGCAAGGCTGAGCGCGTGACATTTGC
>JAFAKX010000170.1 GCA_019234945.1 Silvibacterium sp. | reverse complement strand
CGTGTTCGCCACATTGATGGCGGTCGCCGAGACAGTGAATTTTTCGCCGAACGACTTGCCGACTGATATATCTGCGGTGGTGTGCGCCGGCAGGTAATTTCCAGAATACGGAGACGGCGGATCGGTGAACCCGTTGCTGAATCCTGAACCGTAGTACACGTTGAACGACCCGTATACCTTCCATGGAAGCTTGCCGTTAAATCCGACATTCAGCGTGTTGCGCTGATCATGGTCCAGCCGCCTATAACCCGGGTCAACCGCACAGTTCGGCGAATCCGGCGGATAGCAGATCAGCCCGCCGGTAATTGCACCTCTCTGCTGCGCGACCTGATTCGAATAGGCCAGGTGGAACTGCCCGTAACGCCACAGCTCCGGCGAACGCAGCGTCAACTCCCAGGCCTGGATGAGAGCCCCGTCCACCGTGACCGGAATAAAAATGCTCGACTCGCCAATGTTGCTGTGATCGAGGAAGTTGTTGGCCCTTGTCTGGAAGGTGTCCGCATCGAGCAACCATCCGTGGAACGGAATCTGCACGCCGAACTGATGCTCTTCGTCGCGCTCGCCGTGCAACGGCACGAAGCTCGTGTTATTGCCGTTCGCGAATTCGAGCACTGGGCCAGAGACGCTGATTAGCGGCGGCGGCTGATAGTAGCGTCCGTAGAATCCGCGAAATACCCAGTGAAGCTTCGGAATCTCAACCGCCGCACCGACGCGCGGGTAAACCACATTATCGGTAACGTCGCCCTGAAAATGGCTCTGCCGCAGCCCGCCGATCAACGTCAGCCATGGTGCCGCCTTGTAGTTGTCCTCAAGAAACGTCTCTTCGACTCCGCCGGTTACAGTTTGTGGGTACGAAAAATTCGGATTGCTGCCATCGTTGAACACAACCCCGAACAGGTCACTCTCATGCTGGCCATAGCCATACACCCCACCCCGGATCGAGTTCTTTGCAATCGTTGTCGAGATCGATCCCTGCAGCCCGGCGTAGTTTCCCGTCTGATCTGATGTCGTCGCCGTCGGGAAATCATTCAGGCTCGGCTCATACTTTGCGCTGTTGTAGTGATAGAACGGCGATAGCTGAAGTATTGTCGAGGCGTTGAAAGTGTGCATCCACGTAAACGCCGCGTACGCATCGGTTTCGTGCTCCCCGTCGCGCAGCCCGCTTGAGTTGTAGAGCTGATTCTGCCAGCTGTTCGGGTCGGGATCGTACGGAATCTGATAATAGTCCGCGCGCGCCTGGGTCACCAGGCGCAATTGGTTTGCAGCATCGAGGTTGTAAATGAATGATGCAAACCCTCCATAACCGTTCTCGGCGTCGTGGAAAGGCTGCTCCGTCGGCGGCTGCAGGCCGTAGTTGCTGCGATTGCCGTTTGCGCTCGCAAACCAGGCAAACTTCTCCGAGTGATCGCCCAGGCTGATCTGGTCGTTCGTCTGGTAGAAGTTCCCCAGGCTCAGCACAAGTTCGCCCTGGCGGTTCCGCTCGAATCCACTGCGGGGAACGACATCGAAAATCCCGTAGGTGCGATCTCCCAGATTCGCGTTATAGCTGCCTCGGTCCGCTTGCAGATAGTCGATATCCTTGGGATCGATTTGTGGTGCAATATTGCTCGCGATATTGGTGTTGGGAATATTTACACCGTCAATCAGCCAACTCACCTGGTGTCCGCCGCGAATGTGCAGCATGTCATGGGTCACATAGGAGCCGGGCACGTAGTCGGTAATCATCGCCAGGCTGTTTGTGCGATCCGCGCCCGGTGTGAGTGCAATGTTCTCGCGGCTGATCAGCGTCGTCGGCGTAACAGAGTCCGGGTTCACCGCGATACCCTGTTCCCTAACCTCCGCGGTTTCCCGCACCGTTGCCAGCGATAGTTGAAAGTGCAGCGTCGCTGCCGAGTCTGACGTTACCGTGACCGGCTGCTCCAGCGTGGCGAATCCCGTTTGCGCAATCGAAACGAGATACTCACCGAGGGGAACCGCGATGAATTGAAATTCCCCGTCCTGGTTCGTCTGCTGCGTCTCGGAAAAATCCGAGTGCGCTGCTCGCACAGTCACATGCGCACCTCGAATCGGACGGTGCTGGGGATCGTGAACAACGCCGCCCACTTTGCCAAACACCGTTGCGCTGGCAAAACTCGCGGGCAGCAAAAGCAGGAACAAAGCAAGCCGTGCGCTCGTTCGCATGATAGCCTCCAAATCGTTCGCGCGATTGTTGGAACTGACCTGTCGGCCCGTGGGTACTAATGCGTGGACTTCGACAGATTTCAGGAGAGGCGAATCAGGCGGAAAGAGGAGGCCCGCGCTTCTGCCGTGCGCGGTCGAAGGAGACGCGAAGTTGCGCCTCTGTCTGCGGAGAAATCGCGGGGTGCCGCGTTATTCCGGCGAAGATCGCAGCAGCTACTCCCGGAGTGAACGAGAAATGCAACAGAATCGCTGGCGAGGCCGGTGCGCGGGGGCACTTTTCGCCCACGGTACTGAGATCCCGCGGCGAGCTGCTGCTGGTCCCCATCGAGCAATGGTGCCGGCCATCTCTGCGGCAGCACGCAGGCAGGCTCTGCTCCGCCGCCTGCGCCCCAAACAGAGACGACACGAGCGGCAGGCCGAAAACCAGCATCAACGACATGGCCAGCAGGCGCCGCACAGGCATATTGTAGCCCGGCTTTAGGATGGTCAGCGAACGCCGTTTTCAGTCGGCGAAATATCCCTCGCGCGTCTGGACGATCAAATCCTTCTTGTTCGCCGTTAGCACGATCTTGTGATAGCCCGCGTCGCTGCTCTTGTCCGGCGTATAGCCAAGCATGTACTGGCTGCGCATCTCCTCGGCAATCGTCGTGTAAGCCTGGTCGGCCGTCTCCTTCTTCGTCACTTCGAACATGTGCCCGCCGGTCTGGCCGCAGATCTGTTCGAGAATCTTCTTGCCGTCTACGTGAGATTCCTGTGATTGTGGTCGCTGCCCGCCGCGTCCGCCGGGATATCCGCCGCCCCCGCCGGGATAGCCGCCGCCCGGATAGCCCCAGCCTCCGTGGCGTCCGCCGGCGGGATAGCCTCCACCGTTGCTGTGACCCTCTTCGCCCTTGTAGTAAAGCGCATAGACCACGGTATCCGCGCGCTGCGCCGCTTCAATTGCGCTGTTCAGCGTCTCCTTGCTTCCACGATCGACGCCATCCGTGAGCACCACGATTGCCTTGCGGCCCTTCTGCTGTTTCATCACCTCATTTGAGGCGAGATAGATGGCGTCATACAATGTCGTCCCGCCGCCGTAGTGATGATGGCCCTGCCCCTGGCCAGAATTGTCATCACTACTGCTGGTCCGCTGAAACTGGGGCGCTCCAAGCTGATCGATAGCGGTGCGGAGCTTGCCTTTGTCGGAAGTCAGATCTTCAAGCAGGTCCACCTCGCGGTCAAACTGGACGACAAAAGCCCGGTCCTTCGCATTTGTCACCATCTGGTCGAGAAAATGCAGACTCGCCGTGCGCTCGTCGTCCAGCACATTGCGCTGGCTCATGCTCGTATCCACTAGCAGCCCAAGATTCAGGGGCAAATTCGTGTCGTGATTGAAATATTTGATCGTCTGCGGCTTGCCATCCTCCGACAGTGTGAAGTCGTCCTTCGTCAGGGTCGACACGATGGCCCCGTGCTTGTCACGCACCGTCACCGGCATCGTGACGACCTTCACGTTCACCTGCACGGTAGCGGCGGGACCGTTCTGTGCCGGGGACTTTGCATCCTGCGCCAGCGCCGTCCCTAACCCGGCAAGCAGAAACGCAGCGAGGTACAGCCACTTGACTGTCTCTTTTGTCTCAGGAAACAGGCGCATTCCGATGCGCCGGAGGAACATCTTATTCGTCATTCGATTTACCAGCACGCGCACTTGGAGTTGACGTACTGGTTAGACGAAATTTTCTGCGTTTAGGCCACACACGGCTACCCGAAAGCCTAGAACCCACCTCATAAATGCCTCTGGTTGACGCAGGTCGGCAGAATTGCTTCCGTGGAATCGACAAATCTCCCAAAACCTGTCAATGAGTGGCGCGTGGTGATACGCCAGTTGAAGATTTTGAACTTCTCTCGGTACTAGTCCCGACAATGAAAGCGCCCGGTTGCCGAGATGGACGTTTCTTTATACGCAGCATTCATCCTGGCCTTTCGTCCATCACTTGCTGTGCCGCCCGTTAGAATTCTTCAGTATGTTTTGGCGCTCGACTCTTCGCACCTTTATAACCGCCGCCCTGCTGTCGTGCGCCGCCGCACTTCCAGCTCAACAGCTCGTCAACGGCTACGAGCCCAAGTGGTGGAAGGAAGCCGTCGTCTACCAGGTCTACCCGCGCTCCTTCAAAGACTCGAATGGGGACGGTATAGGCGGCCTGCCCGGCATCACTTCAAAGCTGGACTACTTGCAGAAGCTGGGCGTCAACGTGATCTGGCTCAGCCCCCACTTCGACTCTCCCAACATCGACGGCGGCTACGACATCCGCGACTATCGCAAGGTGATGACCGAGTTCGGCGACATGGCCGATTTCGACGCGCTTCTGGCGGGCATCAAGCAGCGACACATGCGCCTCATCATAGATCTCGTCGTAAATCACACCTCGGACGAAAATCAGTGGTTCGTCGAATCGCGCAGCAGCAAAACCAATGCGTATCGCGACTTCTACATCTGGCGCCCCGGCCACACTGCGCCTGATGGCACTCGCACCCCGCCCAACAATTACCCGTCCTATTTCTCTGGTTCTGCCTGGACCCTGGACCCTAAAACGAACGAATATTACCTCCACTACTTTGCGGTCAAGCAGCCTGACCTTAATTGGGAAAACCCAAAGGTCCGCGAAGAAGTTTACTCGATCATGCGCTTTTGGCTCGATAAAGGCGTTGACGGTTTCCGCATGGACGTCATCCCGCTGCTTTCAAAGCCCACAGGCATGCCCGATCTCACTGCGGAACAGCTAAAAGACCCGCCAAGCGCGTACGCGAACGGTCCCCACCTTGCTGAGTACCTCCACGAAATGAATCGCGAGGTCCTCTCAAAATACGACGTAATGACCGTCGGTGAAGCAACCGGCACAACCCTTGCTCAAACGGACTCGCTCGTGGATGACCGGCGTCACGAACTCAATATGATTTTCAATTTCGACGCGGCCCTGCTTCGCCACCCCGACTTCGGCCCGCCTGAGCTCGCTCCCTGGTCTCTGCCCGAACTCAAAGCGATCTACGACTCCCACGCCACGGTGCTCACCAAACATGATTGGGATACGGTCTTTCTTTCCAACCACGACAGTCCCCGCGTCGTCTCCACCTTCGGCGATGACTCGCCTGCCATGCGCGTTTCCTCCGCGAAACTCTTAGAGACCATGATTCTCACCCTCCGCGGTACAGCTTTTCTCTACCAGGGCGACGAGCTTGGCATGACGAATTATCCCTTCAAGAAACTCACGGACTTCAACGATATTGCCGTCAAAAACGCCTATAAGGAGGAGGTGGAAACAGGAAAAGTCTCTGCCGCAGCCTTCCTTGCTTCCCAGGCGCAGCTCTCCCGCGACAATGCCCGCACCCCAATGCAATGGGATAGCTCACCCGAAGCCGGCTTTACCACGGGCACCCACCCCTGGATCGCCGTCAATCCCAACTACAAGCAGATCAACGCAGCCCAGGAAGAGTCCGACCCAGCCTCCGTCCTCAACTACGTGCGCGCCCTAATCAAATTACGCTCTCGTACCCTTGCCTTCGTCTACGGTGACTACCAGGATCTCGACCCGGCGAACGCCAATATATACGCCTACATCCGCACTTTAGGCGAGGAAAAGTACCTGGTGGTCGAAAACTTCAACTCCAGCCCCGTCAAATACACGTTACCCATGCACCTCAAGGCCGCGACGCTCCTCTTGTCCGACATTCCCTCGTCTCATGAGGCAAACGTTTCCACCCTCAATCTCGGCCCGTGGGAGTCCCGCATCTATAAGCAGTAAGGGGCCGTTCTCCGCAACGTCGAGCAGTCGTTCTGGACGGTTAACGGCAATGCGGAAGTCATGCTCCGAACGGAGCAAACCGGCGTGGAGGGATTGATTGAGGTAGGTTCTACTTATCCCGTAGTCTGCCCGCAGCCTTCCACTTCACCAGCACGTACGCGAGATATCCTAGGTGAATCACCCAGGTGACGGAATAAGCCAGCACCAGATGCCGGTGAAACAACGGATTCATACGCGCTCCTTCATACGCGTTCCAGCGCCTCCTGCGCAGCCTGCCGTTCAACCTGCTGTTGACGATATTCGGCGGCATACCGCAGACCGCAAACAAAAATGCCCCACATGATCCAGCCCGCCATGTTCCACCACAGCGCAGGCAGCATGCTCGCGTCTACCCCGCTGTTTGGACCCCCGAAGAACACCGGCGCAGGATGTTGTGTCCGCCACCAGCGCGTCGACATATAGACGATGGGCACATCCAGATACCCAAAGATTGCCACCACAGCGGCCAGCGTCCGCATCTCGGGTCCGGTCACAAAGCGCCGCACCAGCAGATACGCCACATAAATCAGCCACAGAACCAGCGTGGTCGTGAGCCGCGCATCCCACGTCCACCAGATACCCCACGCAGCGCGGCCCCAGAGCGACCCCGTTGTCATTCCGATCAGGCAATAGACAACACCCATCTCGGCCGACGCAACCGCCAGCGCATCGGCCTTGAGAGCGCGCGCCTGGCTCCGATTCCGCAGTGCAAGATAGACCAGAGAGCAGATGAGGTTAAGCGCGAAAAATACCGCCATGCCGCACCACGACGGCACGTGGTAGTAGAGGATCCGCGAAATCTCGCCCTGTTCCCGGTCAATCGGCACCACATACATGGCGACGCGAAACCCATTCGCCAGCACCGCCAGCGTGAGCGTCAACCATATCCACCGCAAGACCTTCATGAGTGATCCCCGAACTTACCTTCCAGTCTACTGGATAAGACTTGTACTTCTGTCTATTGGCGGCAGCCTCTTCCCAACTCTCCGTTGCGAGGAGTAAAAAGGATAGCCATGACAGGGTCAGCGTTGTTCACAGTCATTTTCGGCGGCATCATTCTCATCGTCGGAATTCTCGGCCAGATTTTTGGTATCCGTAAAGGCAGATCCCTCCACCCCGAGGACCGCCGCATGGGCAAAGTGGCCTTTACCGTCGGTTCCATCGTCGTCGCTCTCTGGATTGTAACCTTCGTCACCGTGCACCTGCTCCACTTCAAGACCACCGGCCATTGGTAAAGACTGGCCGTCCAGGCATGGCGATTCGGAATTCACTCCTAGTCCTCCGCGTGTAGCACCAGGTCGAAAAGCAGCATACTGATGGTCGTAAAGATTACGTCGTACCCGAACAGCAGCTCGATCCACCACGTCGGGTCCGTCTCCCCAGAGAGGACCGCCGAGGTAGCCAGTGCCATTCCCAGCAGCGCCGGCATGAAAATTGGAAACAGAATCAGCGGCAACAGCAACTCCCGGTTCCGCGACCGAATCGACAACGCGGCGAAGAAAGTGCCATTGACGAGAATGGCCCAGGTGCCGGCCGGTACAGCAAGCAGCATCAGCCAAACGTTTCCTAGAGGATGCAGGTTATAGAAGATCGCGAAGAGCGGGGCGAGCAGCAACTCCACCGCGCTTACGAAGATAAAGTTTGCGATCACCTTGCCGAGAAACAGCGCCGCCGCGGGTGCGGGCGTCATCCTGTGCGCGTCGAGAACGGAATTGCGAAGCTCCCGCGCCCACGCCTGGTTCAAGGCGCTGACCGCAGCGAACAGAATCGCCACACACAGGATCGGTCCCGCGATCTGCCTTGACTCCGCCCGCGTAGGATCGAATGCCAGACTAAAGATCACCACTACCAGCAGCGCAAAAAACAGCATCGAGTTGACCGCGTCGCGCGAGCGCCACTCGAGCCGGAGGTCCTTGGCCAGATGTTGCAGGAAATATGGCGGCCTCACGGATGCGCGTCCTTCGTCAGGTCCGCCAGTGTCGCCCCTGAGGCCCGCAGGTAATCGGCGGGCGACAGGACAATCTGCGTGCCGCGCGTTCCCGCGGAAACCGAAATCTGATCGAATAACTCGATTGTCTCGTCGACATAAGCGGGGAAATCCTTCTTGGCCCCGAATACCGTTACGCCGCCTCTCACATACCCGGTCAGCGGCTCGACTTCCTTAAGCGACACCATCTCGGCCTTGCGGGCGCCCGCCGCCCGGGCAAGCTTCTTGAAATCGAGCTCCTCGTTGCCCGGAACCACGGCGAAGACGTGCTCGCGGTCGCTCGTTACGCACAGGAGCGTCTTGAACACCTGCTCCGGAGGCATGCCGACCTTCTCGGCAACCACTACGGCGGAAAATTCCTCCGGATCGACCGCATACTCGCGCAGCTCGTAGCTGATCCCCAGCGAATCGAGATACCGCGCCGCGTTGGTCTTCATCGTTGCACCCCAGCCGATCTCTCGACCAGCGAAACCACGCTTCCCGCCTGCAACGTCAGCAGAGAGTCTGCAAGGGGCTCGGCCAGCTCGCGCTGGTGCGTCGTCAACACAATCGTCTTGTCCTGTATGCGCAGGCCGGCGAGCAGATCCAGCATTTGCTTCGCGCTCGCGGCATCCATATTGGAGAAGGGCTCGTCGAGCAGCAGCAGGTCCGGCTTCGCCAGCAGCACGCGAGCCAGCGACGCCCGCTGCCGCATCCCCTGCGAGTAATGTCCAACAGGCCGCTTTAGCGTAGGGTCCAGCCCCACCGCCGCGAGCGCCTCCTCCGGACTCATGCAGTCGCGCTCGCGATAGAGCGCCGCAAAGTAGCGCAGATTTTCGGCGGCGGAGAACTCCTCATAGAGCATCGGCGCATGACTCATATAACCGATGCGGTGACTTGAGTCGTGCGGCTTTTCTCCAAAGATGCGGACACTCCCATGCGTCGGCCTGATGAGTCCCGCAATCATGCGCAGCAATGTCGATTTCCCTGCGCCGTTTTCGCCCAGCAGCACACAGCAGCGCCCCTGCTCGATGTGTAGCGATATCTTGCGCAGCGCCACAAAGGTGCCGTACAGCTTGGAGACGGATTCAAGCTCAACTACAGACGCCATGCTGTTGGGAGTATAACCAGCCGAGACTGCGGAGCCATTCGGCGAGATGGATGGGGTATTACTTCGCGCTTGCGGGTTGCATCGCAGCCGCGGTGCCGGTGGATGCTGCTCCGGCAGAAGTAGACCCGGGCTGAGCTCCCGCCGGCGGCGCATACTTCGACGCGCACTTTGCCTGCAACTGGGTCGCGTGGAAGACGCCGTCCCGTCCGTAGGTACCCACGGCCAGAGCCTGCGAGTTGTCCTTGAAGGTATCCGGTGGGGGTTCTTCGCCCTGGTACGACACCCTCAGCTGGTTCGTATTCTCAACCAGCACGAACTCGGCATTCGTGCCGCTGCGCCGAATCGATCCCGGCAGTACATTGCCCGCGACTCGCAGGTTGCGCGTGTAGGCCTTCGACCCCATCCCGTTCAGCTCCTGGATGGTGACGTAATAGCTCTTGTTCGCCCGCACCCCGCTGATGGCGAGAAACGCGATCACGCCCAGGATGATCACCGTCGCTACGCCAATCCGAACGCTCTGGCCTTTTCGCTGCATCATTCTTCTCAAGTTTAGTTCCGCCGAGCGGCGGAGGCAAATTCCGGCAACGATACGCCGCATACCCGCGTCAATTTATAATCCGATTCAATCTGAACCAGCAGCCCGTCAACGCCATCATCAGAACCAAGGGGTGAATCATGACGACCAACGGCCTTACGCAAAACGCCACACTCGAAATCCTCAAGCCCCGCGCCGAATGGATCGTGAAACGCAAAGCCGAGGCTGCGCGCACCGGCGACACCAACATGTCGCAGATGCATTTCGCCCGCCAGGGAAAAATCACCGAGGAGATGGCCTACGTCGCCAGGCGCGAAAAAATCTCCCCCGAGCTTGTGCGCTCGGAGATCGCCGCCGGCCACCTCATCATTCCTGCGAATATCCATCATCCTGAGCTTGAGCCGATGGGTATCGGCATCGCCACCAAATGCAAGGTAAACGCAAACATCGGCAACTCCGCTGTGACGTCGAACATTGACGAAGAGCTGCGAAAACTGCATATGGCCATCCAGCATGGGGCCGATACAGTCATGGATCTCTCCACCGGTGGAAATATTCCGGAAATTCGCGAGACTATTTTGCGCCACTCGCCCGTGCCCATCGGCACCGTCCCGATCTACGAAGCACTGCAGCGTGTTAAGAAGCTTGAGGACCTAAACATCGACCTCTACCTCGAGGTCATCGAAGAGCAGGCTCAGCAGGGCGTCGACTACTTCACGGTCCATGCCGGCGTGCTCATCCAGTACGTGCCCATGGTGGCGAAGCGCATCACCGGCATCGTCAGCCGCGGCGGCGCGATCCTCGCGCAGTGGATGACCCACCACCACAAGCAGAACTTCCTCTACGAGCACTTCGACCGCGTTGTGAAGGTCATGGCGAAATATGACGTCAGCTTTTCTCTCGGCGATGGACTTCGCCCGGGCTGCGTCGCCGACGCGAGCGACGAAGCGCAGTTTGCAGAGCTCAAGACCCTTGGCGAGCTGACCGCCAAGGCCTGGGAGAGCGACGTGCAAGTTATGATCGAGGGCCCCGGCCACGTCCCGCTCGACAAAATTAAGGAGCAGGTCGACAAGGAGGTCGAATACTGCTTCGGCGCTCCCTTCTACACTCTTGGGCCGTTGGTCACCGACATCGCCCCCGGCTACGACCACATCACCTCGGCCATCGGTGCAGCCATGATCGGCTGGCATGGAGCTTCCATGCTCTGCTATGTAACTCCCAAGGAGCACCTCGGCCTGCCGAACGAGAAGGACGTGAAGGATGGCATGATCGCCTACAAGATCGCCGCCCATGCCGCCGACATTGCACGCCATCGGCCCGGCGCACGCGACCGCGACGACGCCATCAGCTACGCCCGCTACACCTTCGACTGGGAGAAGCAGTTCGCGCTCTCGCTCGATCCTGAGACCGCCCGCTCCATGCACGACGAGACCCTTCCCGATGACTACTACAAGGAAGCGGCCTTCTGCTCGATGTGCGGCCCCAAGTTCTGCTCGATGAACTGGTCGAGCAAAGTGGACGAATTCAACAAGGAAGTCCACGGCCTCGAAAAAAAGGACCTGAGTGAGCTGGTCACTTTACAGGCGCAGCAGTTGGCGGCGAAGGACTGAGCTCACTTTAGAACCACAGACCGTCGAATCGAAGCAGAATTCGTACGCGTCTTGGACAAAATCCGCTGAATCGATATCCTTGGATCGCATACGCGGAGGCATCCGTGCGCGTCGCCCAAGCTCTCGCCGCTCTATTCTCAATCACCTTCGCAGCGGCAGCGCAAACCACGCCCGCAGCACCCGTCCAGCTCAGCGCCGAACAGGACCATCAGCGCCTGATGGATGCACTGCACATCACCTCCATCCGCCGCGGAGCCGACAACGACCCGAAATCCGCTTACTACGCCAACTACGACGAATCGAAAGCGAATCCCTATCCCGACCTGCCCGACCCGCTCATTCTCAATAGCGGCAAGCGAGTCACCACTGCAGAGATGTGGTGGACCCAGCGCCGCCCCGAGATCGTCGAGTACTTCGACCGCGAGATCTATGGACGGGTGCCGGCCAACACACCCAAAGTCCGCTGGGAAGTCATCAGTACCACCCGCGAGACCAAAGGCGACATCCCCGTCATCACCAAAAAACTAGTCGGACAAGTCGACAACTCCAGCTATCCCCTCATCACGGTCGACATCCAGCTCACACTCACCATCCCCGCCAACGCGCCCGGCCGCGTTCCCATCATGATGGAGCTCGCCTTCGATCCCGCCTTCATGGCTGCACTCATGAAGCGTCTTCCGCCGCAGCCGGTTTTCCCCGGACCCACCTGGGAGCAGCAGGTTCTCTCCAAAGGCTGGGGATACGCCGTCTACATCCCCACAAGCGTCCAGGCCGACAACGGAGCGGGACTCACCCAGGGCATCATCGGCCTCTGCAACAAAGGCCAGCCGCGCCAGCTCGACAACTGGGGCGCGCTCCGGGCCTGGGCCTGGGGAGCCAGCCGCGTCCTCGACTACTTTGAGACCGACAAATCCGTCGACGCTCGCCAGGTCGGAATCGAGGGCCACTCCCGCTACGGCAAGGCCGCGCTTGTCGCCATGGCTTACGATCCGCGCTTTGCCATCGCCTACATCAGCTCCTCGGGCGAAGGTGGCGCCAAGCTCAGCCGCCGCAACTTCGGCGAGATCGTCGAGAACGTCGCGGGCACCGGCGAGTATCACTGGATGGCCGGCAACTTCATCAAGTACGCCGGGCCGCTCCACTGGAATGACATTCCTGTAGACTCCCATGAGCTGATCGCGCTTTGCGCGGCGCGGCGTGTCTTCATTGGAGCAGGCGCGATCCACGGTGATGGCTGGACCGATCCAAGAGGCATGTTCCTGGCCGCTGTCGCTGCCGGCCCCGTTTATCTGCTCCTGGGTAAAAAGGACCTCGGCACCTCTCAATACCCACCGATCGAAACCCCGCTGATCGACGGCGAGATCGGCTTCCGCCAGCACAGCTGGGGTCACACCCCTGCTCCCAACTGGCCCACGTTTCTGACCTTCGCCAGTAGATACATCAAGGCTCACCCGCAACCGTAAATGCTGCCAAACGCTGAGGATTTTCTCCTTTCGACCAACCCCGGCAACCCTAGCAGTCACCGCCGCAATCTCAATGCGGGTGTACCCTTGCAGTCAGGAAAGGAACGCGATTATGAACAATGCCATTAAGTTTTGGGCAGTCTTTGCCGTGGGAGTCGCCGCGGGAGCAGCGGTCTCCCTAATTTACGCTCCGCAGTCGGGAGCGAAGACACGCCGCCAGCTTCGCCGCGGATTTGAAGACGCAAGTGACTACATCAAGGACACCGCGGAAACCGTCGGCGAGCACGCTGAGAAATACATCCGCCGCGGCAAGGACGCCGTCGGCGATGTCGTCGACTCGGCGTCGAATGCCGTCAACGCTGCCAAGAAGGTGATCCAGATCTGACCGTTAAGGCTTCGGCGAATGAAATGTCCCATTCCAGGAACAGTCTTAACGCGAGTGGAACATTTCTAGCGGGGCAAATGTCCGAGATCCGCCTTTTTACCTCGATTTCTCTGCTGTCGCTGGTAACATAGGCCGAGCCGTGATCACCTTGTGTGAGAGGGATTGGGTACTGGTTCTTGCAAAGGCTGGAGAAGAGTTTTTCATCCCTGGCGGTCTGCTATGCGTTTCTCGCCTCGCTAGCCGCCCTGCTGCTAATTTACGCTCGCCTGGAGCTGCAGGCCTCCCCGCATAGCTGGCCGAACCTCATCGGCGGGTTCATCCACGGATCGAATTCGATCCACTCCGTAAGGGCCGCACAGCTCCTGGCCAGTGCCCGGTCCTCACTCCTCGCCCTCCGCGACCGGATGCACACGACCTGGCTCTTCCTCGCTGTCTTTGAAGCGGTATGGTTTGGCTGCCTGCTCTGGATGCAGATTGAGCGCCATCGCCGCCAAATCGACTTCAGTCATCGCGAAGGGTTCTGGATCGTAGGTTTCACCATTCTGGTGTTTGCGATGGCGCTCTTGTATGGTCTCGGAACGAACGGCATGGTGGCGCGCCGATTTCCGCGCATCATCCCCGTCTCCGACATCGTCGCTGCAGCCTTCATGCTGGCCCTTCCGCTCTTTGCTTGGTCCTGGCTCGGCCGCCTGCAGGAAGAACAGGAGGAGGAAGAACTCGAGCTCGGAAGCCCGGTCCCTGGGCGCCGGGGATTCCTTGGCCTGAATGACGATGCAACGAATGCCCGGCTGGTCGAAAGCCTGTCGCGACTCCAGGTTAAACCGGTGGATTTACTTCCCGCAGTTCAGGTGTTTCACCCCGAAGTGCCAAGCGAAAACGCCAGGTCCACAGCCATCCGGCTAATCGAGAGCGCCGAGGCGCCCGCTGTCGCTCCTGCTCCGCCGCTCGCGCCGCCTTTAACCAAAACAGCAATCGAGCCGACCAACATCCCTGTCTTCAACGCAGCCCGGAAGGCTGCAGAGATGGACATCGATGAATTCGGGCGTTACCTGGCGGCCATGAACCAGAGCTGGCGCCGAATCGAAACCATCCGTGGCGAGATTGACGAATGGTTCGAGGTTCGACGGCAGGAAGCCTTGGCACACCTTGGCAGGCACCCCGGAATGCGCACCTCGGAACTCGAGAAGACCCTGTCCGATAATTTTCCCAATGAAAAGCTGGCGGCTGTCGATGCCGAATGGTCGGAGCTTCGCAGGGCCGCCCTCGATATCCACCGCTGGTTCCACGGGGTTCAAGCCCTGGGCCAGGGCAAGATCAACTGACCGAATCCGATACCGACCCATCATCGTCGCGCAGGCCGTCATCTGCTTTTCGGAGGCTGAGGACGACTTCCCTGTCGGTAACCCGAGCAACTTCCCGTTTTGACACTGCCAGTCACACCAATTT
>JAFAKX010000118.1 GCA_019234945.1 Silvibacterium sp. | reverse complement strand
GATCGGCCGTGCTGAAGTTTATGGTTTCGTGTAAGTCACCTTATTGCTAGAGGATAATTAACAATGGCAAAGCGTCGTGGCAATCCCAACTGGGGCAAGCCGGAGCCGATTGGTCCGGTAGTGCCCACCGTAACCTCATTTGAGCAGGTGGTCAAGGAGTTCAAACTCACTCCGGATCAATACATCCGCTCTACGCGGCTCCGTGAATGGGCGCGTCGGAACCGCAACTCGAAGTACATCCCAGAGGCTCTTCTGGAGGCCTGGGGATTTGAAATCGAGTCCACTTTGTAACCGCCTCAGGGTTCCGGGTTAAGGAAAGCGCCGCCTTCGGGCGGCGTTCCTGTTTTTGGGCGAACCGACGCACTAGTCGATAGGAAAGAATCAGCAATAGATAACGTAGTTACGGGGCGCCAAAATCGGTGACAATCTGTTATTCTTCGCGCACGAAAGGCGGTGCTATCACGTATGCCACGTACGAAGAGAGCTGTGCTTAGTTTGCTCACGTCCGCGATCCTGGTCAGTTCGACCCTTCCTATGTCGGGTGACGACAAGACCAAGGACGAAGAGACCATCCGGAACGCCTCCACGGTGTTACAGGCGATGGTTGGCAGCAAGGACATTCCAGCCGGCGTACTCGCGAAGGCCGATTGCATCATAGTTCTTCCCAGCGTGAAAAAATTTGCGGTCGGCATCGGAGGAACTGGCGGCCGTGGCCCGATGACTTGCCGTACGGGCCCGAACTTCAACCACAAATGGTCCCCGCCGGCCATGTATGGCATCGGAGGTGCCAGCGCCGGATTGCAGATCGGCGGCTCAGCGACCGACTACGTCCTGGTTATTCTGAGTAAGAACGCTGTGGCCGCGGTGCTGAATGGAAAGGTTAAGATTGGCAGCGATGTGAGCGCAGCTGCTGGACCCGGTGCTTCCGCGGGGAATGCCATCGGTGGGGCTGACATTTTGACCTACTCCAGGAAATCGGGTCTTTTCGCTGGTGTGTCTCTGGACGGAGCCACCCTGAATCCCGATTCTGACGCCAACCAGCGCCTCTACGGGAAGGCGGCAAGCGCCTCTGAGATCGTACGCACTGGCGACGTTACAGCTACGCCAGCAGGCGAGTCTCTCGCCTCACTGCTCGACAGCAAGGGTCCAAAGCACGTTGACTAAGAAGCCGGCAGCCGCAGGTTTCTAAGCGCTCGGAACCCTTTTTCCATGAATTCCTCGTCCGGGCTCGTTCTGAGCCTGGGCGGGGCGTTAAGTTTTCCCAGCCTGACGCTCGGTATGTCGTCAAGGGCATTCGGCTGGCCGGCAACTTTTCGCGCTTACGTTTGCACCCGGCATCTTGGGTTTGTTCATGTGATCCTGGGGCAGCCAAAGAACCCTGAGTGGACCATTCCCTCGCAAGGGGTTGTGTTAAGTCGCAGGTACGTCGGTTTCCTACAGACATTCCAGGCAAAGCCGTCGATCCGCTAACTTTCGGCCAACTTTGCGGGCGGTTGATGGCGCGGTCATACATTGAACCGTCGACCGGCAAACCGTCGTGGAGATCCCGCCAGATGAACGTCGCCCTCCGAACGGATCGTGCACCGTACCCACCCGGATGATTGAGCCGCAATTGATCAATCCGCAATCGGCAGATTCAGAAAAGCAGGCGACCAAAGCGCCCAACGCTACACCAATCCGGCTGCTCGATACACAAGCGCTAGGAGCCATCGGCCGCCCCCTGCTTCACCAGCAGCCAAATGGTGAGTTGACCGTGGACCCTCTCTGGCGATGGACATCTTTTCCTGGCCAATATCTCGACACGGCACTTCGCCAGGAAGTGGAGTCGAATCCCAATTTGCGTCTCGTCGATAGCGCCAGCGCTCCCACAGTTGCGGCAACCCTCATCGTCTGGGATCTTGAGTCTCCAGGCGGAACACAACTTGTCGGCGCAGTGGAATTTCAGGTTACAGGGACCGACCGCGCAATTCATTCAAAAGTGGTGCGAGCCAGCGAACCTGTCACAGGGGAGATGCCTGGCGATCTGGCTGCCGTTGCGGGCCGCCTTTTACGCCATCTCGCATCCGAGGGATTAACCAGCATTGCTCATGAAGGAAAGTAACTCCAGTTACTCAGCCTGTCATAGGCTCACATCTAGGGTTTATCGGCGTCGACACGGCGAACTATGATGCCGGTACTGACGGGGGCAATCGGGTACCCGCATCCGGCTCATAGCTTCGTCTTCAGATACTCGTCGAGGGTGATGTGGGTGGCGATGGCCATAGAGGACCGTCTCTGGTAAGTCTTACTGGCTGCAAAGATAGCGAGTCCATCGAGCCTTCGTCCATCACTCTTGGCATAGACTGATCGGGCAGGATTGGGAGGAGTTTGGCTTGAAAAGACTTGTTTTGATGCTTGCGCTGATGCTGCTGCCATTCGCGGCGGGTGTTTGTGCGCAGGAGGCCGCGCAGCCGCATGCGAAAACCATCAACGGCTACACGCCGATGTGGTGGAAGGAGGCGGTGGTCTACCAGGTGTATCCGCGGTCGTTCAAGGATTCGAATGGCGATGGCATCGGCGATCTGCCGGGGATCACGTCGAAGCTCGATTATCTGAAGTCGCTGGGTGTGGATGTGATCTGGCTGAGCCCGCACTATGACTCGCCGAATGCGGATAACGGCTACGACATTCGCGACTACCGCAAAGTGATGAAGGAGTTCGGCACCATGGCCGACTTCGATGCGCTGCTTGCGGGCATCAAGCAGAGGCACATGCGGCTGATCGTCGACCTGGTGGTGAATCACACGTCGGACGAGCACCAGTGGTTTGTCGAGTCGAGGAAGTCGAAGGACAATCCGTATCGCGATTACTACTTCTGGCGGGACGGCAAGGCTCCGGATGGCAGCGAGCCGCCGAATAACTATCCGTCGTTCTTTTCGGGTTCGGCATGGCAGTACGATCCCACCACGAAGCAGTATTACCTGCATTACTTCGCGGTGAAGCAGCCGGATCTGAACTGGGACAATCCGAAGGTGCGCGCCGAGGTCTACGACATCATGAAGTTCTGGCTCGACAAGGGGGTGGATGGTTTTCGGATGGATGTGATTCCGCTGATCTCGAAGCCCGCAGGGCTACCGGATCTGACTCCGGAGCAACTGAAGGACGTGCCCGCGGCGTATGCGAACGGGCCGCACATGCACGAGTATCTGCAGGAGATGAACCGCAACGTGCTGTCGAAGTACGACGTAATGACGGTCGGCGAGGCGCTGGGGATCTCGCTCGAGGAGACTCCGCTGATGGTGGGCGACGACCGGCACGAGCTGAACATGATCTTTAACTTCGACGCGGTGCGCATCAATCGCGATGGGAAGCAGTGGAAGAGCTGGACGCTGCCGGAGCTGAAGGAGATCTACGACAGGCATGCGCGCGAACTCGATGCGCACAGCTGGGACACGGTGTTTCTGTCGAACCACGACAATCCGCGGCTGGTGTCGAGCTTCGGGAATGATTCGCCGGAGTATCGTGTCGCGTCTGCGAAGCTGATCGAGACGATGCTGCTGACGCTGCGGGGAACGCCGTTCATCTACCAGGGCGATGAGCTGGGCATGACGAACTATCCCTTCAAGGGCATCGACGACTACAACGATATCGAGGCGAGAAACGGCTACAAGGCCGATGTGCTCACGGGGAAGGTGACGGAGGCGGCGTATCTCGAAAACCTGCGGCACATGAGCCGCGACAACGCGCGGACTCCGATGCAGTGGGACACGTCGGCGAATGGCGGTTTCACGACAGGAAAGCCGTGGCTGGCGGTGAATCCGAACTACAAGGAGATCAACGCGGCCGAGGAAGTCGCGGACAGGCAGTCGATCTACAACTACACGAAAGGCATGATTGCGCTGCGGCATGCGACGCCGGCACTGGTGTATGGGTCGTATGAGGACCTGGACCCGGCGAACCCATCCGTATTTGCTTACACGCGATCGCTGGGTGTGGACCGGTATCTTGTAGTGCTGAATTTTTCCAGCAAGGCGGTCGAGTTCAAACTCCCGGGCGGAATGACGCCGAGGCAGCTGCTCATGGACAACGTGGGCAGCAAAGAGGTGGATGCGACGACGCTCCACCTGAAGCCATGGGAGGCGCGGGTCTACCGTTATGTGTCGGCGGTTTCCGGCAGGCTATCCGGAGATGATCTGCCCGAAAATGGACAGGGCAGGCTGGAAACGGGCAGATCTGGGCGAGTCCGGATACACTGAAGTCTTCTTATGTGACACATTCTTCGGAGCCTGACTAGTTCTGCTGGCTGGAATGACGTTTGCAGGGAAGGCCCACGGAGGAGTCCGCCCATGAATTCCTTCCTGCAGGACCTTCGCTACGCGCTGCGGCAACTGCATAATGCACCGGGTTTTAGCGCGACTGTCGTCGCCACGCTGGCGCTGAGTATCGGCATTACAGCGGCGATCTTCAGTGTGCTTTATGCCACGCTGATTCGCCCGCTGCCGTACCACGACCCGGACCGGATCGTTGCGCTTGAACCGCGCTCGCCCCAGGGGTACACGCAGCCGGCGTCCTATCTGGAATACCTCGATTGGCGGCACATGAATCACACCCTTGATCTGGCCGGGTACAGCGGATTCGATACCGTGAACTTCGAGGGGCCGCAGGGGCCGATTGCGCTGCATGAGACACAGGGCACAGATAACTTCTTCGATGTGCTCGGGGTCCGGCCGATCCTGGGGCGGACGTTTGCGCCGGGCGAGGACCAGGAAGGGAAGAACGACATCCTGGTTCTGAGCTACGAAGTATGGCGGGAGCACTTCGGCAGCCGGCCGGACGTGATCGGCAAAAAGGTACAGGTCGAGGGACGTCAGCACACGATTATTGGGGTGATGCCGGCGGGCTTCCGGTTTCCGATCAGCCGGGTGGATGCGGTTTACCGCCCGCTGCACGCACCGAGGAACCTCAGGGAGTCGCGGGGCAATCACTGGCTGCCTGCGGTGGCGCGTCTGAAGCCGGGTGTAACGCTTAACGCGGCGCAGGCGGATATGACTGCGGTGCTGACCGATCTTGGGCGGACCTATCCAAGCAGCAAGGGTCGCACGATGGAGTTGGTGGACATTGGCACGTATGTGCTCGGCAAGACAACGAGTTCTCTGCGTTTGCTACTGGGTGCGGTGCTCGCGCTCCTGGCGATTGGCTGCGTGAACGTGGCAGGCCTGCTGCTGGCGCGCGGCGTGAAGCGCGAGCGGGAGATGGCGCTGCGCGCGGCCGTGGGTGCAAATCGCTCAAGGATCATCCGGCAGATTCTGACGGAGGGGCTGGTGTATGCGGCGTTCGGCGCAGCCGGCGGTGTTGTGCTGGGTTATGCGCTACTCAGGGTGATCCGGCTGCTGCTGATCGCGGCTCTTTCGCGTGGAGCAGATGTAGAGCTGAATGCTCCGGTGCTGGCGGGAGCGCTATTTGTAACCATAACGGTAACGATTCTCGCGGCGCTCGCCCCAGCGCTACGGCTGGCGGGCGCGGATCCGAACAAAACGCTGCGGTCAGGCGGCAGCGCGGGTGTGACGCGGGGACAGCACAGGCTGCGGGCCGCGTTTGTAGTGACTCAGCTTGCGCTGGCTTTGACGTTGGTGGTGGTTTCGGGACTGTTGCTGCACATGCTCGGGGGGTTGCGTAATACTGAGCTGGGCTTCTCGCCGGACCGTGTCCTCACGACGGAAGTGGATCCTTCGCCCGGCAGGTACGAAGGGCGCGATGTGGTGGCGAACTTCTATCAGCCGCTGCTCGAAAAGGTCCAGGCGATTCCGGGCGTGCAGGCGGCGGGCACGATTCTGATATTGCCGATTCAGAATTACGGATGGAACTCGGACGTTCACGTCGTGGGCACGCCGGCTCCGCCGCCGAATGTGGAACAGCTGGCGGAGTACCGCCTGGTTTCGCCCGGATACTACAAGGCATTTCAGGATCAGCTGGTGCGAGGGCGACTGCTCGATCCGAGTGTCGATACGACGACGACGCATCCGGTGATCGTGGTGAACGAGGCGTTCGTGAAGAAGTTCATTCCCGAGGGCCGCGATCCAATCGGGATGCAGCTTGAGGGTCGCGATCACGAGACGATTGTCGGCGTAGTGAAGAATATCCGGCAGAACATCTACGAGCCGCCGCTGGCGGAGATGGACTATCCGATATCTCAGGTAAAGCTGGCCGACAGTCTGAATTTCCTCGGCAGCATGCAGATCGTGATTCGCGCCAGCGGCGATCCAATGAACGTTGTACCCACGCTGCGGCGCGCTTTTCATGACGTTGACCCTACGCTGCCTTTCCGCACTCCAGAGACGATGAGCGCGGTGATTGCCGACACGCTGATCTTCGAGCGGCTGGAGAACTGGCTCTTCGGGACCTTTGCGGCACTGGCCGTGCTGCTGGCGATCGTCGGCCTGTATGGACTGATCAGCCACGAGGTCGAATTGTCGACGCGCGATATCGGTGTGCGGATGGCCCTGGGCGCGCCTCGGGGTCGGATCCTGGGCGATATTTACCGGCGAGTGGGATGGATGCTTGGCGGTGGGGTTGCGGTCGGGTTGCTGCTTACAGCGGCCGCGCAGAAGTACATCGGTTCGGTCGTTTCGTTACATATCGAAAAGGACGCGGGGCGGATTCTTGGGCTTGCTGCCGTATTGGTGGGCGCCGGCCTGCTGGCGGCACTCGTTCCGGCGCGGCGGGCGTCGTCGATTGAGCCGATGGAGGCGCTGCGCGAGGAGTAGTTGTCGCGCTTACTTGCTGGCGGCGTGCAAGTCGGTTTTGAGGCTGATCGCCAACTGTTCAGGCTCGAGCCAGAGGACCTGGTGCTCGAAGACGCGTCCGAAGTGGCGCGCGACGGAGTGGATTGCGTTTTCCATGGTCGGAGGAGTTGAGCCGTCGGGGGCTTCGAGCTCGAGGCTGGTAACGGCACGGTCGGAGATGCCGCAGGGCACGATCAGGTCGAAGTCGCGCAGGTCGGTCGTGACGTTGAGCGCGAATCCGTGCGAGGTGATGCCGCGCGAGATGTGCACGCCGATGGCGGCGATTTTCTTTTCGGGGATCGTTTTTTTGGGGATCGAACCGCCGGCGATGGTCCAGACGCCGGTGCGTCCGGCGATGCGCTGCGCGGGGACGGCGAAATCTCCAAGGGCGCGGATGAGCGATTCTTCGAGCAGGCGGACATAATCGACGGCACCAACGCGGCGGTTGTTCAGGGTGAAACTCCTCAGGTCGAGGATGGGATAGCCGACCAGCTGGCCGGGTCCGTGGTAGGTGACGTCTCCACCGCGATTGATCTCGTGGACTTCGACGCCGCGGTACGCGAGGTATTCGTCGCTGGCGAGAATGTTGGCGCGCGAGGAGTTGCGTCCCAGGGTGAGGACGGGGGGATGTTCGAGCAGGACGAGGGTGTTGCCGATACGGTTCTCGTGGCGCGCTTCGACGAGCTGCTTCTGGATGTCGAGTCCAGACGCGTAGTCGACGCGGCCGAGATGGATGAGGTTGAGGATCATTGGCGGCCGATCTCCGGAACAGACAGGCCACGGCAAATTTTGCGCGCGAGCAAATCGGTAATTTCGGTGTGGCGGGGAACGGCCTCTATCTGGCCCGTCTGTGGATTGGTCCAAAGCGAATGTGCACTGCCCTCACGTTTGAGATAGCAGCCGTATCGCCTGAGATGGCGCAATAGAGATTCTCGTTTCAATGGAGAGTAACGACTTCGCGGATGGCATCATTTGGAACTCCGCGCAGGCCATCTTCGCGCCGGTCTTCAAGGATCAACTCAATCGCCGCTGCCAGGTTTTCACGACACTCCTCGACCGTACGTCCCTGGCCATTGGCTCCGGGAATCTCCGGGGACCATCCGACGAACCAGTCGCCGTCTTTCTCAATGACCGCTGTGAATTCGTTGTGCATAGGTGAATGATAGCCCAGGTCCGAAAATCCGGACCTGGGCACCCGGATCCTGCTGATCTAGACGTTGATCGCCAGCCCTTCCACGCTGCTGAAGCCGTCGAGCATGGCTTCGGCCAGTGTCGGGTGAGCGTGGATCGTCCACATCAGGTCTTCGACCGTGGCTTCGAGTTCGAGCGCCGTCACGGCTTCGGCGATGAGCTCCGTTGCCTGCGGGCCGATGATGTGCACGCCGAGGATCTCTCCGTACTTGGCGTCGGCGACGACCTTCACGAAGCCGTCGTGTGAATCGACGATGGTGGCTTTGGAGTTTCCGACAAAGGGGAACTTGCCGACCTTGACGGTGTGTCCCAGCTCTTTGGCGCGGGCTTCGGTGAGGCCTACGCTGCCGATCTGCGGTTCGGTGTAGGTGCAGCCGGGGATGCGGTCGCGGCGCACGGGGCGTGCGTACTTGCCGGCGATCTTCGCGACGGCGACGAGGCCCGACATTGATCCTGAGTGCGCAAGCTGGGGCATGCCGGCGACGATGTCTCCGATAGCGTAGATGCCGGGCTCGTCGGTCTGCATGTATTCGTTGACGTTGATGAAGCCGCGCTCGGACTTGATCTTCGTCTTCTCGAGGCCGATGCCTTCGGTGCGCGGACCGCGGCCAACGGCGACGAGGACCTTCTCGGCTTCCTTGAAGGCGGGCTTGCCGTCGGAGCCGGTGTAGGTGACCTTCACGCCTTCGTTGGTCTCCTCGACCGATTCGACCTTGGCGCCGGTCGCGCTCTCGATGCCGCGCTTGCGGAAGGAGCGGGCCAGTTCCTTGCTGATGTCTTCGTCTTCGACGGGCACGAGGCGCGGCAGGTATTCGAGGATGGAAATTTCGGACCCGAAGCTGCGGAAGATGGAGCCGAACTCGACTCCGACAGCACCGGCTCCGATGATTAGGAGCGATTTCGGGATGCGGTCGAGGGAAAGGATTTCGACGTTGGTGAGGACTTTGTCGCTGGTTTTGACGCCCGGCAGCAGGCGAGCGTCTGAGCCGGTGGCGAGGAGGATGTTCTTCGCCTTGACTATGCTGGGCTTGGCTTTGG
>JAFAKX010000023.1 GCA_019234945.1 Silvibacterium sp. | reverse complement strand
CGAATCCGCTCCTGCTCAGAGTGACCCGCAGGGATTTGCCGAGACCGATATTCCGCCGCAGCAGGGCCAGGCGACTGAACCGGCACACGTCAGCGATGCGAAGCTGAGCGCTACGCCTCCGCTACGCAAGGGCAAACTGCCTCTCGTGACCGGGATCCGGCACTGGTCGACTCCGGTCTATACGAGGGTGGCGATCGATCTGCAGGATGAGGTGCAGTACGAAGCCGTGCGCGTGCCCAATCCCGACCGGATCTTTTTCGACCTGCATGGAACCCGGCTGTCTTCGGAGCTGATCGGCAAATCCGATGAGGTGATCGATGACGGATTTCTCAAGCGTGTCAGGGCGGCGCAGTTTTCAAACGATGTAACACGGATCGTGCTCGACGTGAGCGACGTGAGCGAGTACTCGGCGTTCCTTCTGCCGAATCCCTCGCGGCTGATCATAGATGTGCATGGGCGCAAGTCACGCAGCGGCCCTGTCTACACTGCCGCGGCTTCGCCGGCAGCAGCTCCTGCTCCTGTCCCGGCGACGCCATCGTCGAAGACGACCGGACCGGCGCCGACGATCGTCGTGGCCAAGACTGTCGTCTCGTCGAAGCCGACGATCGGCATCGGCACTGTGACCCGCGATGTGGACACGCTTGGGGATCCGCTGCCCTCGGCGAAGAAGGCGAAAATCTCGCCGCCGCCTTGGAATGTGACTTCGACCTCCGATGCTTCGGCTCTTGCCGACGTCGCCACGCTGAGCCAGCAGCCGAACAAGGTGAAGGCGACGAAGCGGCCAACCAAGGCTCCAGTGGTGCAGTCCGTGGCGGGGACAACTCCTGCGACGCAGCCGGATGAAGTCGCGGTAGCCACACCGCCGCCCGCCCCAGCGCCAAAGCCGCACAGTTCACGCACCCACACAACCACACCCTCCTCGGATACAGCCACCCAACAAATTCATGTAGCCGATCCGACAGCTGACGGCCAGCGCTCGATGGTGCGGGCGCTAGGCCTGAAGATCAACCGCATCGTGGTCGACGCTGGACATGGCGGGCACGATTCCGGAACGCTCGGACCGGACGGCATCCAGGAGAAGGAAGTCGTGCTCGACGTTGCGCTGCGCCTCGGTCAACTGCTGAAGCAGCGGCTCGGAGCTGACGTGATTTACACGCGCGACGACGACACCTTCATTCCGCTCGAGACGCGTACCGCCATCGCCAACAAGGCTCAGGCGGACCTGTTCATCTCGGTGCACGCGAATTCAAGTCCTGACCCGGCGGCGCGCGGAGTCGAAACCTACTACCTGAACTTCACCACCTCGGCTGACGCGCTCGAAGTTGCCGCACGCGAGAACGCCGTCTCCGACCAGTCGATCCATCAGTTATCCGATCTGGTCAAGAAAATCGCACTTCAGGACAAGATCAATGAGTCGCGCGAGTTTGCCTCTGATGTGCAGCAGAGCCTTTACACAGGACTCGAAGACGGGAACCCTGGCCTGAAGGACCGCGGCGTCAAAAAGGCTCCCTTCGTCGTGCTGATTGGGGCGAACATGCCGTCGATCCTCGCAGAAATCTCCTTCCTGACCAATCCCAGCGATGCGCACGAACTGCGTGATGGCGCTTATCGCCAGCGTATCGCCGAGTCGCTCTACCGGGGAGTCTCCCGTTACGTCGGCAGCCTCAGCGGCGTGCGCATCGCCGATGCCACTCCTCACAACGGAACGCACTGACGAGCCCGGTTTCGAGAACCGATCCCGAGCCTGTAAGCTGGTCTATATGCTCGATTTGTCATTTGTCCGCGCCAATCTTGAATTGGTGGAACAGAAGCTCCGCGACCGCGGACAGGACCCGGCATCGCTGCTGGGAGATTTCCGCACTCTCGACCAGCATCGGCGCCAGCGCATCACCGAGGTCGAACAGCTCAAGGCGCAGCGCAATAAGCTCAACGAAGAAGTGGCGCGGCTGAAGAAGTCCGGCCAGGACGCAGCATCCGTGATGGAGGAGACGCGCGCGCTGAAGTCGCGGATGGAGTCTCTCGAAGCCACCGCTACCGATGCCGAAGAGGAGCTTCGTGCGATCCTGACGCGCATTCCGAATCTCCCTTCCAACGATGTGCCGGTCGGACGCTCCGAAGAGGATAACGTCGAGATCAAGCGCTGGGGCGAGATTCCGCAGTTCGACTTTGCTCCGAAGCCACACTGGGAGCTGGGCGAGCAACTCGGCATTCTCGATCTTGAGCGGGCAGCGAAAATTTCCGGAGCGCGGTTTGCCGTTTACTGGCGCGACGGTGCGAAGCTGGAGCGGGCGCTCATCAGCTTCATGCTCGACATTCAGACGCGCGAGCATGGATACACCGAAGTTCTGCCGCCGTTCATGGTCAACAGCAAAAGCCTCTTCGGAACGGGGCAGTTGCCCAAGTTTGCCGATGACCTGTTTCATTGCGACGACGTGCAGCAAAACAAACCTGACGAATATCGCGACAATGACCACTGGCTCGTCCCAACGGCCGAAGTTCCGGTGATGAACCTCTACCGCGACGAAGTTCTCGAAGACGCGCAGCTCACGACTTCGCTGACGGCCTACACGCCATGCTTCCGCTCCGAGGCCGGCTCTTACGGAAAGGATGTCCGCGGTATCATTCGCCAGCATCAATTCCAGAAGGTGGAACTGGTGAAGTTCACGCGACCCGACGAGAGCCAGGCTGAGCACGAGAAGCTGACGCGCGATGCGGAGACGATTCTCGAGCGGCTTGGCCTGCCGTATCGCAGAGTGCTGCTCTGCACGGCGGACCTCGGCTTCAGTTCGGCCAAAACCTATGACCTCGAGGTCTGGCTGACGGGCCAGCAGCTTTATCGCGAGATTTCCTCCTGCTCGAATTGCCTGGACTTCCAGGCACGGCGCGCGAATATCCGCTACCGGCCGGCAGGGCAGAACAAGACGGCTTTCGTGCACACGCTCAACGGCAGCGGCCTTGCGATCGGGCGGACGTGGTTGGCCATCCTCGAGAATTATCAGCAGGCAGATGGATCGGTGCGTATCCCCGACGCGCTGGTACCCTATATGGGCGGTCAGATCGAGATCCGCGCGAAGAGCAGATAGCAATGTTTAGGATATTTCGCGAATATTTTTTCTGGACCTACGAGCGCGGCAGCTTTCACTACGACGTGATGGTGACGCTGATCCTCGTCTTCATCTTTCTTACGCCACGCATCTGGAACTACGGCGACCATCCGCAGGAATTGAAGCTCGCTCCCGGAAATGTGCTGGTCACGACAAAGGGTCAGGGCGATCTCGTCTATGAAATACCGGCAGCGCAAATCCGGCCCGGCGGATCGCTCGACGAACAGATCCGCAAGAATGTCGAAGCGGTTTCGGGTCCTGTAGTTGTTGACCGCTACGAAGCGGTGAAGGAGCCCTACGGGAAGACGAAGCTTTACCGGGTGTGGGCCCATCGCTGATTTGCAGGAGCGACCCCGTTTGCCAGTGCATCCTATCTCAGCTGAGCAGAAGAGTTTACGCATGAAGAGAGCCATTCATCTGCGATTCTTCGCAGTTTTTTTGATGTTTATACCCTTGGCCGCACCTGCCCAGAACGCCGATCTGCAGAAAGTTCTGGCCGAGATGGACGCTGCCTCGGCAAACTTTCAGAGCGCGCAGGCCGATTTCGTCTGGGATCAGTACACGGCTGTTGTTCAGAGCCACGATTATCAGAAGGGCACGATCGCGTTTCGCCGCGTGGGCGGCGCCACCGAGATGATCGCTCACGTCAAGACCGAGAACGATCAGCCGGCTGAGAAAGACGTGTTCTACAAGAGCGGCGAACTGGACTTCTACCAGCCCGCACTGAAACAGGTGACCATCTTCAAAGCCGGCGGCAACATCGAGCGATACCTCACACTGGGGTTCGGCGGAAGTGGCAAGGATTTGGCCGCAACCTGGAATATCGCCTACCAGGGGACCGAAACCATTGATGGCGTTGAAACTGCGAAGCTCGACCTTACGCCGAAGCAGGTGGGCGGCAACAACCAGTTCACGCACATCACCATCTGGGTAGATCCCAAGCGGGGCATCTCACTCAAGCAGCAGGTTTTTCAGGAGAGCGGTGACTGGCGCATCGCGCTTTATTCAAATATCAAGATGAACAGCGTTCCGGCCAGCGCGTTCACGCTGCAATTGGCTCCGGGCACACAGAAGATCAGAAAATAGACTCATCCCGCCGTGGGGATAAGGCAACTCCCGCGAGTGCAATGACGATCGGAAAGCATTCCAGGGTGTAGCGCGGCTCCGGAGCCTCGATCGTGGCGAGCAGGGCGCAGCGCAGCAGTACGAACGCGACCATTGCCCCAGCCAGCAGTGGCCAGCGTCTCAGGCCCCAGAGCGCCGCCCCAAGATACAGCAGGTTGAGCCCGGCATAGGCTGCGGCGAATTCCGTTTCGGCATGGTGACGCCAGTATTCCCACCAGCGCAGTTCGATCCAGAGCAGCTCCGTTCGCGGCCGCAGCCACATATCGGCAAGCCGCGCGAGTGGCAGCAGCACATAAAACCGCAGCGGATGCGCCCGGATCCGCTCCGTGGCAAGCTGGGCGAAGCGGTCGTCCATTTCCGGCGTCAGGGACTGCGTCTTGTTGTAGTCGTCGAGCAGGGCGCGCGTCTGCCGGTACTGCTCCTGTGAAGCGAAAGCACGTGCCGGAAGCTTCGCAATATCGATCACGTCGGTGTCGAGGTTCCAGTAGACTTCCCAGGTGCAGGCGAGATCGACACAGACGGTCTTCGTCCAGCGATTGAAGCCGGGATTGATCGGCTCTCCCGGATCCGTCGCATAACGCGGCGCTAGCGGCTCGAAGACATGGAAAGTGCGCCAGTTGCGGACAGTCCACGGAACGAACGGCAGAACGGAGAACAGCGCAGCCACCGTGGCATAGGGAACAACGCGCCTTGCTCCCCAGCGGCGCCGTCCATACCACACCATCGCCGGACACAGCGTCACAGCGAGCAGCGCGCCATCGGGCCGGAGCAGTGCAGCGTAGCTCCACGCAAGCGCCTGGAGCACGACCCATCTCCACCTGGGCGGCTCAGATTCGCTCGTCTGCAGAAAGCGCGCCAGCGCATACAATGCAACGGCAATAGAGAACAGCTCCAGTGTCTCGGTAAGAGGAACCGCGGCATAATTCGCCGTAAAAGGGCACAGCACTGCGAGCCATAATGCGATCCATGCGGCTCTTTGGCTCCAGATGCGACGGGTGAAGGCCGCAACCAGCAGACACGTCCCCAGATCGATCCCCGTCTGCGCGAACATGACGGCGTGGTAATGCTCCATGCCGAAGACCGCGAAGCAGGCCACGAGAAAGAGGGGATATCCGGGCAGGCGGATGAGCGTGGGCTCAAGCGTGCCGCTGGTGGTTTTCCCGTAGACTCCGTGCAGCATCCAGTTTTTCGCGATGCTTCCGTAGATAAGCGGGTCGCCCTGTACTTCCGGGTAGGCATGGATGAACCACAGGCGCAGGGCGGCGCCAGCCGTGAGCGCGAGCAGCACGATCCACCACTTACGAGCAAGCGCGGAGGGCATGAAGATGAATCATACAAGGTGGGCCGCTTGGTAAAATCCGCCCTGATAGTAACCTATAACCAGGAGCGGCACCCACGCGCCCGCACTAAGCTGGGCCTGTCCTCGATGGCTTCATGAAGCAAATCTTTTACGATCCGGATCGCAAGCGTTGGAAGCGGCTCCGCCGGGTGATGGACATCGCCGGAGTCATCTCCACCGTTGTGCTGATCCTCTTCTTTTTCAGCGTTGTCACCCGCCAGACGCTGCCGGAACTGCTGCTGCCCATCCAGAAGCGGAACTACAAGGCGCTCAAGCAGCCTTTCGGCGACCCTCTCAGGAAGAGCGCGCCGCGCCCCGCGCGCCGCAAGACGCATCGCCGGCCCTCTGAAATCCCCTTGAACCAGGATGAAGGTCTGCGCGCCGCTTTCTACACCAATGATGAGGCCAGTTACTCGTCCCTCAAGGCGCATGTCCACCAGATAGACATGCTCTTTCCGGACTGGCTGCACGTCATTTCGCCCAATGGCGACCTGATTGCCGCGACGTCGCTGTTCCCGGTGAGCCTCTATAACGTGGTGGATCAATCCGGCTTAGTTCACGGCGTTGATCCGGAGAACAAGGTGCGGCGCGTGATCGCCGCCGCCCGGGAAGATACCGAAGTTTTCCCCATGCTCAACGATTACAACCCGGTCGATTCGCGGTGGCATGGAGAGATCATCGGCAAAATGCTGAAGAATCCGGTAGCGCGGGAGAACCTGCATCACCAGATCGACAAGTTTCTCTATGCCAATCCCAACTACCACGGCATTTGCCTTGACTTTGAGGAGATCCCGGAGGACCAGCTGAAACTCTACGCGGACTGGATCGGCGAACTGCACAACGATCTGCACGCGAAGAATCTCCGTATCTACGTCGACGTTCAGACGAGCACCGACGACCGGGTGATAAAAGCTATCGCGAAGAACAGCGACGGCATCATCCTGATGAACTATGACCAGCACGAGGAGGAGAGCGATCCCGGACCCGTGGCCGCGCAGGACTGGTTCGAGAGCAACCTGCAGCGCGCGCTGAAGGTTGTCCCCAAGCAGAAGCTGATCTGCGGCATTGGCAATTACGGATACGACTGGGCTGTGCCTCTGCCTGAAAAGGGCAAAAAGCTATCCACGCGGGTCGTGAATGTGGACGACTTGAGCGTGCAGGAGGCCTGGCAGCGTGCTGCTGACGCCGACGCCGATGTGCGTCTCGAAGGCGACGAATTGAACGCACATTTTGCCTATGACGATGAGGACGCGCATACGCGTCACCACGTCTGGTTCCTCGATGGCGTTACGGCGCTGAACGAACTGCGCTCCTCGCGCCAAATGGGCATCAGCACGTTTGCACTTTGGCGGCTGGGCGAAGAAGACGGATCACTCTGGTCAATATGGGACCACCCCAGCGCCAATGATGCTCCGCAGCTGCTCACGAAAGTTCCTCCCGGCAATGACGTCGACACCGAGGGCGAAGGCGACATCCTGCGCGTCGTTGCGCGCCCGCAATCGGGCACGCGCCGCGTCGATATGGACTCCGACAACTTCACCATCACAGACGAGTACATGGAGTCGCTGCCGAGGTCCTATGTCGTCCGCCAGTACGGATACAACCCGAAGAAGCTCGCGCTCAGCTTCGATGACGGCCCCGACCCAACCTGGACGCCGAAGATCCTGGACATTCTGAAGAAGGACAACGTTAAGGGCACCTTCATGGTGATCGGTGAGCAGGCTCAGGATAACGTTGGCCTGTTGAAGCGCTACGTGCGCGAGGGCCATGAGATCGGCAATCACACTTTTACGCATCCGGACATTAGCGAAATCTCCGACCGGCAGCTTCAGCTTGAGCTGAACCTCACCGAACGCCTTTTTGCCGCCAAGCTTGGTATCCAGCCTTTGTACTTCCGGCCGCCGTATTCGATCGACCAGGAGCCCGACACCAACGACCAGGCTGCTCCAGCCGACCATATCCAGCAGATGGGTTACACGATCATCGGAAACAAGATTGATACCGACGACTGGAACGAGCATCCGCGTAAGTCGCCGCAGGAGATCGCCGACAACGTTCTTCAGCAGCTGGCGATCATGAAGGAAAAGCCGTGGTTCCGCGGCAGCATCATTCTTATGCATGATGGGGGTGGCGACCGCTCCTCCACAGTCGCTGCTTTACCGCTGCTGATTACAACGCTGCGTGCCAAAGGCTACGAGTTTGTCCCCGTGTCGGAGCTGATGGGAAAGACTACGGCCGATGTCATGCCGCCCATCTCCCCCGAGACGCGCTGGCAGGCGCGCATCGACTCGGTGGCATTCTTTTTCTTCTCGTTCTTCAGCCATTCCGTCGTGGACGTCTTCTTCATTGGAGATGTGCTGATGAGCGCGCGGCTGATCCTGATCGGCATTCTTGCCTTGATCGATCGCCTGCGACGCAGGCGCGTTCCTCCGGGCGACTACGAGCCGCGGGTCGCGGTGCTCATCCCCGCGTACAACGAAGAAGCCGTGATCGCACGCACGATTCGCTCCGTGCTCAAGTCCGATTACGGCAACATCCGGGTGATCGTAATCGACGACGGTTCGGGGGACGGGACATTCGAGGTGGCCCGCGCTGCTTTTCCCTCTGAGCTGACTTCAGGCAAGCTTACAGTGCTGACGAAACCCAATGCCGGCAAGGCAGAGGCGCTCAATTTTGGACTTCGCCATCTCGACGAAGAGATCTACGTCGGTATCGACGCCGACACCGTAATTGCTCCCGACGCAATCTCAAAGCTCGTCTGCCATTTTGCCGATGACCGCGTGGGTGCCGTTGCCGGCAACGCCAAGGTCGGCAATCGCGTCAACCTGTGGACGCGCTGGCAGGCCCTCGAATATATCACCAGCCAGAATTTCGAGCGGCGCGCACTCGACCTCTTCAACGTAGTCACGGTCGTCCCTGGAGCCATAGGTGCTTGGCGAACTTCTGCGGTTATTCGCGCCGGGGGCTATCCCATCAATACGGTTGCAGAGGACGCCGACCTCACGATGAACCTGCTCGAGCAGAACTATAAGGTCATCTATGAGGACCGGGCGCTCGCTTTCACGGAGGCTCCGATAAATGCTAAGGGCTTGATGCGGCAGCGTTTCCGCTGGTCGTTCGGGACCCTGCAGGCGGTATTCAAACACAAGCAGGCCTTTCGCACGAACCTGGCCATGGGACTGTTTGCGCTGCCAAACATCATCATCTTCCAGATTCTGCTGCCGCTGGTTTCCCCCTTCATCGACCTGATGTTTATCGCCGGAGTGATTCACTACCTGATCGACCGGCATTTTCATCCGGACGCCGCCAGTGCAGCGAGTTTTGAGAAACTGCTGACGTACTTCCTCGCCTTTCTCATCATCGATTTCGTCACGTCAACGCTCGCCTTCTCGCTGGAGCCTCGCCATCCGGCCAATAAGGGCAACGGCTGGCTGCTCTTCCATATCTGGCTGCAGCGCTTTGCTTACCGGCAATTGTTCTCCGTGGTGCTCTTCAAGACATTAAAGCGTGCCATCGATGGCCGGCCTTTCGCCTGGGACAAGCTCGAGCGCACGGCAAAGATGTCACGCCAGACGGAGAGCATTACAGCGGGAAGCTGACCGCGTCCTTCCGAGAAATTCGGGCACGGCTGGCTTGAAGAAATGCTGCATTCTGCCGATGACTAAAGTGTGTTTTTCGCCGATCGAAAGTTGCCCAAATTCATCGTCCGGAGGCGAGCCCGCGCCGGACCCGTGCTAACTTCAGAGTCACTATTCAGCTGACAGACAAGCGGTTTGAAGAGCATGTCTCTTCAGAGGAGTTCAGCCGCTTCTGCAGTGATGTGCAGGGGTCTTCTCCCTTCCCGGCGTTGTCATCCCTATTCCGAGGAAATTCTATGTCGTTCTCAATTCGCTCGACGTTTGTGGCGATTTTTCTGCTAGCGGTTATCTCTGTGTGTTCCGGCCAGAGCGTAGACTCTTCTGCGCTTCTGCCGACGCATGACTCTTCATCGACCGGCTATTATTCCAGCCGCACCAGCCTTAATCCGGCACCCAACCCGGCGACGGCATCTCCGACCCTCATCGCGGGGGCCGCGGATCCGTCACCGGCAGTCCGAGGCGTTACCAGCCAGAGACCGGCATCCTCCGCGACCGGCAGGTGGCT
>JAFAKX010000166.1 GCA_019234945.1 Silvibacterium sp. | reverse complement strand
GTGGTCCATGAGCGCGAGCGCTCCGCAGGTAAGACCGTGGAATGCGCCGCGTGCCGCGAGAAGGCCGTTGCGGCCGGTTGCGGCGCGGGCGAACTTGATGGCTGTCTCCACGCCTTCGCTGCCGGAATTGGCGAAATAGACCTTGGTCAGGCGGCCTCCGGCGTGGGCGCACAGCTTTTCGGCAAGTTCGCCGGCTGTAGCGGCGATGTGGCTCTGGAGCATGGCGGGGCCGTGGCGGTCGAGTTCAGCATGCAATTCGGCAATGACATGGGGATGGTTGTGTCCTAAGTTATGGACGCAGTAGCCGGAGAGAAAGTCGAGGATGGTGCGGCCGTCGGAGGTGCGTAGCTTCTCGCCCAGGCACTCGACGTAATCAGCGTTCATTTGGAGCACGGTGAGGAGGCGCGCCCATTGCGGGTTTACGTACTCGGAATATGCAATTTGTCCGGGTGCGCTTTGCTCCACAGCGGTTTCTTTGCCCATGCAGTCGGTTTCCCTCAGTTTTGAACATAAATGGAAGCGGTTGCCCGCGTATTTCCTTGAAATTACAAACGCTTCATCGATTACTCTATTGTCAGGTTTCGCGGTTAGACGGAGTGCGGGCCGGTCGGTGAGCGTGACGACTGGACGAGTGGGATATCGGTAAGGACTTCCGAATCATAGATTCTCTGTATCCTGCGGCTCCACAGGCACATCTTTTTCTCAAGGCGCAATTCTGGCGCGGCGCACGGTGTGTCATTTTCGTCTAAGGATTGGCGGGCGACGGAACAATACCAGGTCGTGCAGTGATGCTCGCCAAGGCGCAAGCGACGTTCCCAGAGGAGCATTAGAGCCCGAGTCAGCACTTTTCAAAAATACCCTGAGCGGCGTTGCGTGAAGGGACGGACTAGAGGTGGAATCTGCGTTTATCGGACACGATAACAGCGGCGTCGATCGATGGAATGGTTGAGCCTCATACTCGCACGCACGATCAACGGCGCGGGTTGAGGCTGCTTTTCGCGCTTTTTGCAATCGTTGTGGTCGCCACGGAGCCCGGGCTGGGGCAACAACCTGCGATTCCAGAGCCGCAGACGGCCACGGTTGTCGGCACCATCACGGATGCCGCCTCTGACATCGTTGGCGGAGCCACTGTCGTCCTTCAGGGTCCGGCTGCCAGCGACCAGCGCACCATCTCGTCAAACGACAACGGGTTCTTCTCGTTCGGAGGCCTCAAGCCGGGCGTGCCGTACCACATCACTGTGAGCGCCAAGGGATTCACAAACTGGAGCTCGGACGCGATCACGCTGAGACCGGGGCAGTACTTCGAGCTTCCCACCGTCAGGATTCGGCTCGCCGTAGTCGTCACCAGCGTGACAGCGGCGGCAACTCCGGAGCAAATCGCAACGCAGCAGGTGGAGATTGCGGAGAAGCAGCGAGTCCTGGGCTTTATCCCCAATTTTTACGTGGTTTACGACGAGCATCCGGTGCCTCTGACGCCGAAGCTGAAGTTCCGGCTTGCCGCCCGAACGATGACCGACCCGATCACGCTCCTCGGCTCGGCGTTCGTTGCCGCCATCGACCAGGCCGCTAATTATCCCCGCTTTGGACAGGGCTGGGATGCCTACGGGCAGCGTTTCGGAGCAAGCTATGCGAATGGTGTGACGGACATCATGATTGGCGGCGCCGTTCTGCCCTCGCTCCTGCATCAGGACCCGCGATACTTCTACAAGGGAACCGGAACAAACAAATCCCGCACGCTCTATGCGCTCGCCAGTCCTTTCAGAACGATGGGTGACAACGGCCACTGGCAGCCAAACTACTCCGGACTGGGGGGCTACCTGGCCTCGGGCGCCATCGCGAACACTTATTATCCTGAATCGAATCGCGGCGCTGGGCTCTTGTTCAGAATCTTTGGCATCGACGTCGCCGCTGATATGGCGAACGGTGTTATCCAGGAGTTTCTGCTGCGTAAGCTCACGCCCTCGGCGAAAAATCAGCACTAGCTAGCGTGTTGGGCGGAGCGGCTGCTCGATTTCGGTGGCTTTCTCGGCCGCTTCGACGGTCTGTGCTATGAGGGTGGCGATGGTCATGGGGCCGACTCCGCCAGGCACGGGGGTGTAGGCCGAGCATCGGTCGATCGCAGAGGCAAGCTCGATGTCTCCAATGCCACCGGGGTGGTACCCGGCATCGATGATCACGGCTCCATCGCGAATCCAATCAGCCTTGATGAATTCGGGCTTGCCGACGGCTCCGACTAGAATCTCGGCACGGCGGACGACCTCAGCCAGATTCTTCGTGCGCGAGTGGCAGACGGTCACGGTGGCGTTGGCTCCAAGGAGCATCATGGCCATGGGTTTGCCGAGGATGGGACTGCGGCCGACGACCACGGCTTCCCTGCCCGAAGGGGCGATGTTGTAGCGCCTCAGCAGGCGCATGATTCCGGCCGGAGTGGCCGATCCGTAGGCGGGCTCTCCCATAGCCATGCGGCCGAAGCCGTGGCTGGTGACTCCGTCGACGTCCTTTTCGATGGCGATCCGGTCGAAGCAGGCGCGCTCGTCGATCTGATGCGGAACGGGATGCTGCAGCAGGATGCCGCGGACGCGAGGGTTCGCGTTGAGTTCGTCGATCGCCGAGAGAAGCTGTTGTGTCGTGGTTTCTTCAGGGAGAGTGATGCTGAGCGACTTCATGCCGACACGGCGGCAGGCATTGCCTTTCATGCGGACATAGGTGGCAGACGCGGGATCGTTGCCGACCAGGATGGTGGCGAGTATGGGCGGGTCGGCGTCTCCGGTCTTTTCCTTCAGGGTTTGAACCCGAGAAGAAAGCTCCGCTTCGAGTTCCTTCGCATACGCCTTGCCGTCGAGAACCAATCCAGCCATATAGGGCTAGTGTAATGGTTCCGAAGAGACTTTTATTCGGCTTCCGCGGCGGTCAGCTGGTGGCGAACGTCGGCGCCGCGTATCCAGAAGATAACGTCGGCGGCGATGTTGGTGGCATGGTCGGCGATGCGCTCGAGATTGCGGCAGACAATGATGGACTGAAGGGCCTGCCGGACAGCGGATGGGCGGTCCTGAATGACGCGCGTGAGATCGGACTGGGCTGTGCGGTTCATACGGTCAATTTCGTCGTCCATTTCGAGAACGGATTCGGCAACCTGGACGTCTCCTTCGATCAGCGATTGGATCGAATTTCGGATCATGGTTCCAGCGTACTCACCCATGGTGGCGATATCGACGGGCAGGTCGATAACCTCTTCACCGATCATGTCGAGGCAGCGGTAGACGATACTCATGGCCTGGTCGCCGATGCGCTCGAGATCTCCGTTGATCTTTATGACAGCAAGGATGAAGCGCAGGTCGACTGCCATGGGCTGCTCCATTGCAAGAAGATCGTAGGCCAACTGGTCGACTTCGCGATTGGCGGTGTTAATTGCAGTCTCGTTCTCGCGCACGTACTGGCAGAGGCCGGCGTCTCGCGTCACATAAGCATCTACGGCGGCCGCCATTGCCTGCTGTGCAAGGGCAGCCATGGCCAACAGCTTGTCTTTGAGCTCTGCCAGTTGCAGGTGGAAGTGAATGCGCGGCAAGGTTCCTCCAAATCCTCATTGTGCACGACGCAGCATAAAAGAATTGCGAATTTTTGCGTCGCTATTGATCCCAGAGGCACTATGCCGGACTGATCCGGGAAGACGCCAACGCGGGAACGCGTTCAGCTCAGGCGAGTCGCTCTTCGGCCTGCTGCGCGGCTTCGTAAATCTGGTCGAAGGACTCGACTGCATAAAGGACCTTCTGCATCTCGGAGACGAGAAACTGCTGATCGAGCACCCGGTCGAGGTTAAAGTCGCGAATCTCGGGACCGTGGCCGCTCTGTATGCCCTCAATGAGCTTCGTGGATTCGCCGTGCGATGAGACCAGCCCGCTGCCGTAGAGCTTGATCTGGCCGTCCTGGCGGATGACGCCGAACTCGACCGTAAACCAGAAGAGGCGGCCCATGCGCTCAAGCTTGTCCTTGTCGGTGAGCCGCGCGCACACCTTGCCGTAGTGCTGAAGGAAGTCGGCAAAGACGGGGTGGGCGTGCATGGGGACGTGCCCGAAGACGTCGTGAAAGATATCGGGCTCGGGCGTGTACTCGAGGGAGTCGCGGCTGCGCAGCCAGGTGGTGGTGGGAAACTGGCGCGCGGCGAGCATCTCGAAGAAGGCATCGGGAGGAAGGAATCCGCTGACGGGGGTGGCGTTCCAGCCGGTGCGCGGGCGCAGGCGCTTGTTGACTTCGGCCAGGTTGGGAATGGTGTCTTCGCGTAGGCCGATCTGCTCGAAGCCGTCGAGGTACTCGCGGCAGGCGTGCTCGCGCAGCTGAGGCATGCGCCGGTGAACGAGTTCGGCCCAGACGGAGTGCTGCCCGGGGGTATAGGCTGCCCAGTCCTGCTGGATGAGGTAGGGTTCGGCAACGGTCAACGTGGCGGCCTGAGGGTTCATGAAAAATTCGGCTCCGGCAAAACATTTAAGGGTTGCATCGGGGGGCCGGAGGTGTCAATGGGCGGAGAGCAGGATGCTACGAGCCTATAAAAAGCATGCGAGACGCTCCGCGGCAACGCAAATCTCGGTGTCGCTCCTGGCCCGCGAAGCGGCAAGAGCCATATCAGAGGAGTTTTGAGTTCAAGGCCAGATAGCTTATTCGAACGGACAGGAGGCCGTTGAAGTGGGGCCCGATATACTTCTCGGGGGAACTAAATAAAGGAGTTGCACGTCTTCGATATCGTCGGGAGTGTTGAAATGCCGTTGAGCAGTTCGCTTGCTGTTACCTGCCGCATGGTTGCGGCTGGAGTCCTGCTTTCCACTTGCCTCACAAGCTTTGCTCAGTTTGTCGGGAACGATCCGCAAGCCGCTGAGAAGCGTGCAGATGATCTCGTCTCGAAGATGACCCTCGAAGAGAAGATTGAATTGATCGGAGGTGACACGCCGTTCCGGACACATCCGATTCCGCGGCTGAACATCCCCTACTTCCAGATGGCGGATGGGCCGGTGGGCGCGCATATTCCCGCTCCCACGATTGCATACGCGGCGGGCATTGGGCTGGCGGCCTCGTGGGATACGGATCTGGCTTTGCGCATCGGGCAGCAGCTGGGACGCGATGCCCGGTCGCGCGGCGCGGCGTTTCTGCTGGGGCCGGGCGTGAACATCTACCGCGCGCCAATGAACGGCCGCAACTTCGAGTACTTCGGTGAAGATCCGTTCCTGGCGAGCGGGATCGCTGTGGGATATATCCGCGGTGTGCAGCAGGAGGGCGTGTCGGCGACGGTCAAGCATTTCCTGGGCAACAACTCGGAGTATCTGCGCCACGACACGGACTCCATTATCGATGAGCGCACCCTGCGAGAGATTTATATGCCGGTGTTTGAGTCCGCGGTGAAGACAGCAAAGGTCGGCGCCATCATGGACTCTTACAACCTGACCAACGGCGAGCACATGACGCAGAACAAGATCCTGAATGTCGACGTCGCGAAGGGGCAGTGGCACTTTCCCGGGATCATCATGTCGGACTGGGTGGCGACCTATGACACCGCCGCCGCAGCGAACGGCGGGATGGATCTCGAGATGCCGTTCGGCGTGTACTTCGCACCCGAGAAGATGATGCCGCTGCTGAAGGACGGAACGATCTCGGAGGCAACGCTGGACGATAAGGTCCGGCGGATCCTGCGCGTCGCGGCAGACTTCGGGTGGCTGGACCACCCGCAGCTCGATACCGGCATTCCACGATACAGCCTCGAAGGCCGCGCGGCGTCGCTGCAGGCCGCGCTTGAAGGGGCGGTTCTGCTGAAAAACGACAACAATGCCCTGCCGCTCGATAAGAACGCAATCAAGACGATTGCCGTCATCGGCCCGACTGCTGCTGAAACCGTGACCACCGGAGGCGGCAGCGGTCAGGTGGTCAGCTTCGCCAGCACGAGCCTCATGGTAGGGATCAGCGATTATCTCGGCGAGCAGGCGAAGGTGCTGTATGCGCGCGGCGTGCGCAGCATCTACCAGATGTCGCAGCTGACGCGCTTCACGACCGATCCCGAGGGCACGAAGCCAGGTGTGACACATGTGACGTTCAGCAAGGCGAACCTTGAGGGCGACACGGTGAGCCAGGTGACGGAGCCGGTGCTTGGGAGTGCCGGATCGACACGACGCGAGCCCGACCAACAGGAGCTGAACGCTCTCACTGCACACCGCAATGCCAATCCCTATTTGCGGCCGACGACCAGCAGCCGCTGGACCGGCTATTACACGCCGGAGAAGGCTGGCAGGTTCGCCGTGTTTGTCCAGACGGACGGCAAATACCGGTTGCTCATTGACGACGCGGTAGTTTTCGACAGCTCGGTGGTTCCGAAGTACATCCTCAACCAGACCGTGATGGAGCTGACGAAGGCGCCGCACAAAGTTGTGCTCGAACAGCTTTCGCAACAGCTTGGCTCGGTGTCCGGCATGAGGGCTGGAATTGTGCCTTTGGACACGATTGTGGAGCAGGACGCACTTGATATGGCGTCAAAGGCCGACGCTATTGTCCTCGCCGTTGGCTTCAATGCCGCCGAAGAGTCGGAGGGCGGCGACAGGAACTTCGAGCTGCCTGTCGGGCAGGAGCAGATGATCCAGCAGATCGCCGCGCTGGGCAAGAAGACCGTCGTGGTCATTACCTCTGGCGGCAGCGTCGATGTCTCGAACTGGAAGAACAAGGCGCCGGGCATTCTCGAAACCTGGTACGCGGGCGAGCAGGGCGGCGTAGCAGCGGCGCGTCTGCTGTTTGGTGATGCGAACCCCTCAGGGCACCTGCCGATAAGCTGGGAAAGGCAGATCACTGATAATCCCAGCTACGCGCACTACTATCCCGATCCAGGCACGAACAAGATCGTGTATCGCGAAGGGATTTTCATGGGCTATCGCGGATACGAGCACAACCATGTTGAGCCGCAGTACCCGTTCGGGTTTGGCTTGTCATATACGACGTTCTCGATGAGCAATCTGAAGGCGGAGGCGGCAGGCGATGACCGCTTTCACGTAACCTTCGATGTTACGAATACAGGACAGCGGGCCGGAGCCACGGTTGCGCAGGTCTACGTGGGCGAGGATTCGCCGAAGGTCGATCGTCCCTCGAAGGAGCTGAAGGGGTTTGCGCGGGTTATGCTGCAGCCCGGCGAGACGAAGAGTCTGGCGATTGAGCTGAATCCCAGGAGCTTCAGCTACTACGATGTTGCGTCTTCATCATGGAAGGCAGATGCAGGGTCCTACACGCTGATGCTGGGGGATTCGTCGGAAGACATCCAGCAGAAGACTACGGTTCGGCTTAGAAAGGAACTGAGGACTCCGGTTGGCGAGTAGCCGGAAAACGGAGCAGGCAGGAGGCCGTCAGCATGATGGCCTCTGCATCGGGAGCGGAGCTGGGTCATCTAAAGCATGGTGACTACTTCTCGACTTTCGCAGGCTCCGCTGTCCGTGCTCGACCTTGCCCAGGTGCGCCAGGGCGGCGATGCAGCTGAGGCTTTTCGCAATACGATGGATCTGGCGCAGCACGCAGAGCGCTGGGGATACAGGCGCTTCTGGCTCGCCGAGCACCACAATATTTCCGGCGTCGCGTCGGCGGCTACGTCAGTGTTGATCGGATATGTGGCTGGAGGGACAAAGACGATCCGCGTGGGCTCCGGCGGGATCATGCTGCCGAACCATGCGCCGCTGGTGATCGCTGAGCAATTTGGTACGTTAGACGCGCTGTACCCGGGCCGCATCGACCTGGGGCTGGGTCGCGCGCCGGGTGGAGACTCTGCAGCGGCCCGGGCGCTACGCAAGGACCTCAAGGCGCTGGGCGACGACTTCCCTGCGCTCCTCGCTGAGCTGCGCAAGTATCTGGCTCCGCATCGGCCGGGGCAGCCAGTGACGGCGTATCCAGGGGCGGGTTCGAAAGTGCCGATCTGGCTGCTTGGTTCAAGCGGGTTCAGCCCGGCGCTGGCTGGCCAGTTGGGATTGCCATTCGCCTTTGCATCGCATTTTCAGCCGGACAACCTGATAGCGGCTCTTGAGCTGTATCGAGACAGATTTCGGCCATCGGACGTATTGGACAGGCCGTACACAATGGCGGGAGTGCCGGTGGTTGCGGCTGAGACGGATGAGGAAGCGCGGTGGCTGGCGACGACCCCGCAGCAGGCGTTTCTGAACCTGATCCGGAACCACCCGGGACCGCTGATGCCTCCAGTGGAGAAGCTGGACTGGAATCCATTTGAAGAAGCGGCGGTTGCGTCGAGGTTCGGCGCAGCGGTTGTGGGGAGTCCGGTGACGGTGCGGCGCGGACTGGAGCGTTTCCTGGCGGCAACTCAGGTTGACGAGCTGATTGTTGCGACGGCGGTGTATGACCATGCGACACGGCTGCGGTCGTATGAGATCGTGGCGGAGGTGGCAGGAAATGGCGTTGCAAAGAAGGCGGAAATTGCGGCAGCGCAAGTAAGGTGAGAACTACCCGAAGACGCAAAGAGCGCCCGGGCGGAGCCTTGGATTCGGTTTTGTAAAAGCGTCTGTTTTCGGATCGGTGAGCACCCATGGGGGGACCTCCGTCTACAACTTGTAGGCATTGGCCAAACGCTTTGCCGAAGGTATATGGTAATGAGTCGCCATGCGCCCGGAAGTGAGATTTGGGCGTTTCGGCGATGATGCGCATCGAAACACTTGGAGTTGTTCAGTATGTCGACCCTGCTTCATCCGGAAGTTATAACAGACAAAGATTTTCTCCCCCTCAACGGCACGGATTATGTCGAGTTTTATGTCGGCAATGCGCGCCAGGCCTCGTACTTCTATCGGCTTGCGTTCGGCATGAAGCTGGTGGCTTATGCCGGCCCGGAGACCGGTCTGCGCGACCGGGCTTCTTATGTTGTGCAACAGGGCAAGATCCGGTTTGTGCTCACCACCCCGCTGCGGCCTGACGGCGAGATCGCTCACCATGTGCATCGCCATGGAGACGGCGTTCGCGACGTGGCCCTCTGGGTGGACGATGCCCGGCAGGCCTGGAAAGAGACAACGAAGCGCGGAGCGCGAAGCGTCCACGAGCCGTACGAACTGAAGGACAAATACGGCTGCGTCAAACTCGCCGCGATCGCCACCTACGGAGATACCATCCACACCTTTGTTGACCGCTCGAATTACAACGGTCCGTTTTTGCCGGGCTATCGGGATGAGGGCGAAGACAAACAGGCGAGGCCGGTGGGACTGAAGTACATCGATCACATGGTGGGTAATGTCGGCTGGAACGAGATGAACCGCTGGGTGGATTTCTACTCGGATGTGATGGGCTTCTCGCTTTACCAGCACTTTGACGACAAGGACATTTCGACGGAATATTCGGCACTGATGTCGAAGGTAATGTCGAACGGCAACGGGCGCGTGAAGTTTCCCATCAACGAGCCGGCGGAGGGCCGGAAGAAGTCGCAGATCGAGGAATATCTGGAGTTCTACCACGGGCCGGGCGTGCAGCATATTGCGATGGCCACCGATGACATCCTCTCGACCGTCTCGAAGCTACAGGAGCAGGGTGTCGGTTTCCTGAAGGTTCCGCACACGTACTACAAGGAGCTTGAGAATCGCGTGGGCAAGATCGACGAGCCGATACACGAGCTTGAGAAGCTGGGCATCCTCGTGGATCGCGACGATGAGGGATACATGCTGCAGATATTCACGCGTCCGGTGGAGGACCGGCCGACACTGTTCTACGAGATCATCCAGCGCAAGGGGAGCCGCAGCTTCGGTAAAGGCAACTTCAAGGCGCTATTCGAGGCAATCGAGCGGGAACAGGCGGCACGCGGCAATCTGTAACCTCTCCTCGGAGAAGGGGGATCCGGATGCCGGATCCCCATTTTTCTGCCTACCCTTCCTAGGGCAATTGCGGATTACGAAGGATTTTCGCCCGCGCGATGTCCAGGCTCTGATGAGAAGTCGTGAGCAGCTTCCAGCGCCGCCGGTGACGGTAGGTCGCGTAGCGGCGCCGAAAATTTCCGACAGAGAAGATGAGCAGGCAAAGTCTGAGGCATGGGTCTCATTTGGAGAGTGCCTCGGCTACGAGCGTACGAGATTTTCGCCTGAGAGTTCAGTCAGCAATCATCAGTTCGCCGGGAAGGATGGGACGCGTTCGCGGCAGGCGTCCGAATGCAGCGGCGAGCCCCATACCCGCGAGAACAGAGCAATAGACAATCAGCTTCAGGATGTCTGTGCTGTGGTCCCGGGGCAGCGTCTTCCAGAGAATCAGCAATACGGTTTGGGCGGCGGTCACGGCCCAGACGGCTCCGTAAAAATAGCGGCGCTCCCAGCCTTCTCCCTGAGTGGACCGCCGAACCCGCGGCAGGAGGCCCAAGACTCCTAAGCCGAGGATGACAATAAGCAGCGGTGTATATCCTCGGGCGTAGATCTGCTTCATATACCAGGTGCCGGTTGCGACGGCGATGATGAGCCCGGCCAGATTGAGCAGCGCGAAGTTGAGCAGCGCGTTCCAGGCAAAGGTGTAGCACACACGGCGATAGAGCGGATTCGGACGGTCCTCGGTGAAGCGGAGGATGTAGGGCGCAGGCTCGGCTCCGGGGAGTTGACCACAAAGGGCAGCGAGGCCGGTGCCGATGAGGACCGCTGCAAGCCAGATGAGATTGCCGACGCTGCCGCCGCGCGCGAAGAGATCGAAGGTGAGCGGGCCGGGAGCGAGAAAGAAGACCCAGATCCAGATGGGCCAGTGCGCTAATCGGTAGAGCCGCGTGTTGCGCTCGCGAATCCGGCGCTCCTCGGCGTACTCCACCTTACCGCTGTAGGGCATAGGCGGAGTGTCGCAGAGGGGAGCAATCGGGTCAATGGCAAGTCGTGTTCTG
>JAFAKX010000159.1 GCA_019234945.1 Silvibacterium sp. | reverse complement strand
GGGGTGGGCAGCGCCGACGGGGACGAAGCTTTGTTCGTCGAGCGAGCGCAGGACCTTGGCCTGGGTTTTGAGGCTCATGTCGCCGACTTCGTCGAGGAAGAGCGTGCCGCTGTTGGCACGCTCGAAGGTGCCGCGCTTTTCGGGCGGGCCGCCGGGGATCGCGCTGTTGCGGTAGCCGAAGAGCTCGCTTTCGATGAAGTCTTCAGGGATGGCTGCGCAGTTGAGCTCGATGAAGACACGATCGGAGCGCGGACTTGCTGAATGGATGGCGCGGGCAATGAGTTCCTTGCCGGTGCCGGACTCTCCATAGATGAGGACGCGGCCGTTGGTGGGCGCCATGAGTTTGATCTGCTGACGAAGAGCCTTGGCAGGGACGCTTTCGCCGGTGATGGTTGTTTCGAGGGTCAGCTGGCGCTTGAATTCGAGGTTTTCGTTGCGAAGGCGCTTGGCCTCAAGGGCGTTTTTGACGACGATGAGCGTGCGTTCGAGGGAGAGCGGCTTCTCGAGGAAATCGAAGGCTCCGAGTTTCGTGGCACGAACGGCGGTTTCGATGGTGGCGTGGCCGGAGATCACGACGACTTCGGGCTTGTCCTCGGTCTCGAGCGAGGCGAGGTCGGCGAGAACGTCGAGACCGTCGCGGTCGGGGAGCCAGATGTCGAGCAGGAGCAGGTCGTAGGGCGCATCGCGCACCAGAACGATGGCTTCGGATCCGCTGGGAGTGCTCGAAACCGAGTAGCCCTCTTCGCCCAGGATTTCTTCGAGCGACTCGCGAATCTCCGCTTCGTCGTCGACGATGAGGATACGGTTCATTCGCCGGCTTCCGTGTGCGTCGAGAATGCGAGGTCGGCGCCGTGGCCGTTGCTGGTGTGGCCGCTTTCGGCCAGGGGCAACTCAAGGATGAAACGGGCCCCCGTGGGAGAGTTGTTTTCAGCGCGGATGGCTCCGTGGTGCTGCTGGACAATTTTGGCGGCGATGGCAAGGCCGAGGCCGGTACCGCGCTGCTTGGTGGAGAAGTAGGGAAGGAAGAGCCGCTCACGCATCTCTCCGGTGAGGCCGTGACCGGTGTCGGATAGAAGCAGTTCGGCCATGCCGGGATTTTCGCTAAGGCGCGTTTCGATCGAAAGCACACGAAGCAGGCTGTTCTCCATGGCTTCGGCGGCGTTGTCGATGAGGTTGGCGAGAGCCCGCGTTAGCGCCTGAGCGTCGGCCATGACAGGCGGAAGGTCATTCGATAAATGTAGTTCGATGCGGATGTTATCGAGGCGGCCCTGGAAGAGCATGACGGCGTTATCGACGATGCTGTTGAGGTCGGATGGCCGGGGCTGTGCAGCAGGGAACTCGGCGAGCACGGCAAACTGACCGACGAGCGCGCTCATCGATTCGACGGATGAGAGGATCACGTCGACGCAGCGGCGGATCACGCCGGGAGATTCGGGACGATTGCGGTCCATGTGGCGGCGGATGCGCTCGGCGGAGAGCGCGATGGGCGTAAGCGGATTCTTGATCTCGTGGGCGACGCGCTGTGCGACTTCTTTCCACGCAAGCTGGCGTTGGGCGCGAAGGAACTCTGTCACGTCTTCGATGACGAGGATGGAACCGCGCTTTGGGTGGCCGAGGTCGAGGGCGGAGATGGTGGCGGTGAGGCTGAGAACGCCGGAACCGGAAGGCATTTCGAATTCGGTGGAGGCGATGCCCATGCGCTGAGCGCGTCGTTCGAGGATGTTAAGTTCGGAGGCCACCTCCGATGGAAAGAGTGAGGCCAGCGGCTCGCCGGTAAGATTGGCTTGCTGGCGAGTAGCAACCAGGTTGAGAAAAGCGTGGTTGGCCTGGAGGATGCGGCAGTCGGAGTCGAGAGTGACAACGCCACTGGGAATGGTTTCGAGGATGGTTTCGAGCTCTTTTCGGCGCGATTCCAAGGTGAGGTTCGCGGCCGAGAGCTGCGCCGCGGAGGATTCGGCGAGGCGGCGGCTTTCTTCAAGATCGGACGCCATGTGGTTGAAGGACCGGACCAGCTCGCCGAGCTCAGCGGTGGCAGAGACGGTGACGCGCTGCTCGTATTGGCCTTCTCCGATGGCGTTCATGGCGTCGGCCAGAGCTTCCACCGGTCGTGTGATCTGCTTGGAAAGGTAGAGGGCCAGCCAACTGCTGGCAAAGAAGACCAGCATGGTGAGCAACAACAGCAGGAGCAGGTACGTGCTGCGGATGCTACGGCGCTCGCGGTAGAGGGTCCAGTACTGCTCGTAGCCGCTGCGAATCTCGGCGATGGTGTTGCTGATGCCCGCGGGTAAGGGAAGGCCGACGACGACGAGGCCGCCGTCGTCGATGGTCGCATCGCCGACTGCGTACTGGTTGTTGCCGACGATGAGGATGGGCTCATCGGGCCGCTGTGCGGCTACAAGGGCGGCGGTGGTGATGTCCTGGGGCTTGTTGCTCTTGTCGGAGGACCGGTCATCGAGCCAGGCTTGAACGTTTGCGGGCAGTTGCGGCAACTGATATGACGCGACGGGATGACCGTCCCGGTAGACGATGGCGAAGCCGCCCTGCAGTGTGATGCGGTGAGTACGGACCTCGTCGAGGAGGCGAGACCGATCGCCGCTGGCATAGTGGTCGGCAAAGGACCTGGAACGGGCGAGCGACTCGGCTTCCGCGCGGGCATTAAGGTTGACGTAATGGGAAAGCTCGAGGGCAATGCGAGTGGAGTTGTCGCGCAGCTCGCCGACGGGTTGCGAGAACCAGCGGTCGATGGAGCGGTTCATGAGCAGGAAGCTGAACAGAAACATGAACAGCGCGGGCGCGAAGGAGAGCAGCAGGGCTCCGATGAGCATGCGGGAGCGCAGGCGGGAGCCGAGGACACGGCTGCGTTCATCGGCGAGCAGCTTGAGGATATTTCGAAGGAGCAGAACGAGCAGCGTTACGAAGAGCAGGAAGGCAAGAATAGAGAGAGCGGTGAAGAGAACGATCTGGCCGCTGGAGGTGGGGTGGAGGAAGTCAAGGCGGAAGGCGTTGAGAGCTACCAGGAGCAGGACCAGCAGGAGGGTTGCGACGCCCAAGGCCACTACAGTGGCGCGCCTGTGTTTGGATTCGGCCAAAAAAAAACTCCTGCGGATAGATTATAGGCGTGTCAGGGGTTGCGGCCGGCGCGGGATTTCGGGAGCCATGAGATACGGGTATGTGTCATCATGGTGGGGTTATGAAAATCAACCGACTGTCCGCAGCAATTCTCCCCGTCGCCCTGGCAGGCGTGCTGCTTGCCGGTGGTTGCAAAAAGCAAGACAACCAAGCGAGCAACCAGGCTCAGCCGGCTCCGGCCTCGCAACCTGCGGCACCGGCGACTTCGCCGAGCACGGGTGCGCCAGCGACTTCGCCGAGCACAGGTGCCCCGGCAGAGGCTCCGCCGACGTCCGCCAGCGGCGCCCCGGCGTCCACACCGGCTGCGTCGGCACCCGCTCCGGCTCCTGCTCCGCCTCCGCCACCTCCTCCACCGCCGCCGATCGTGATTCCGGCGGGTACGCACATTGCAGTTACGACCACTTCAGAGTTGGGGTCAAAGATCAGTGTACCTGGAGACAGATTTACGGCAACGGTGGCCGAACCCGTTGCAGTGAACGGTGTGACGGTGATCAAGGCGGGTTCGTCGGCGAGCGGGACGGTGGTGGACGCGAAGCCGCTTGGGAAGTTTAAAGGCGGAGCGTCATTGGCTGTGCGGCTCGACACCGTTCGGGCGTACGGCACCACCTACCAGATCGCGTCGAGCACGGTCGACCGCGCTCAGAAGGGCAAGGGCAAACGGACGGCCGGATTCATCGGCGGCGGCGCTGGAGCAGGTGCGTTGATTGGCGGACTGGCGGGTGGCGGAAAAGGGGCGCTGATCGGCGGCCTGGTTGGCGCGGGCGCGGGCACGGCCGGCGCGGCGTTCACGGGCAATAAGGACATCGTGATTCCGGCCGAGACGACGCTGACGTTCCGGCTAGAGCACTCGCTGACCGTTCCGAACCCGAAGGCGCGGAGTGAGGCTCAAGAGGAGCAGGCGCCTCCGGCGCAGTAGGACATTTTCGATTGCGAAAGGGGCGTGGCAGCGAGCCGCGCCCCTTTTCTTTTGTGGAGCAGGTCGATATGCGAGCAGGTCGTTATCCGAGCAAATCGTTATCCGAGCAAATTATGGACGGGGGTCCAAGGCTTGCCCTGCGACGTGGCGACGGGCTCGCAGGTGAGGGTGCCCGCGTAGGTGTTCACTCCGTCGCGGATTCCGTTGTCTTCGAGGATCGCGGTGTGGGGTCCGAACTGGGCCAGCTTGAAGACATAGGGGAAGGTCGCGTTGGTCAGTGCGTGGGTGGAGGTGTAGGGGACGGCGGCCGGCATGTTGGTGACGCAGTAATGGACAACTCCGTCGACGAGGTAGGAGGGGTCGCTGTGAGTGGTGGGGCGGGCGGTCTCGATGCATCCGCCCTGATCGATGGCGACGTCGACGACGACGGCTCCGCGCTTCATGTGGGAGACCATCTCGCGGGTGACGATCTTGGGGGCGGCGGCTCCGGGAATGAGGACGCCGCCGATGACGAGGTCGGCTTCCTGTGTGGCGCGGGCGACGTTGTAGGAGTTCGAGGCAAGGGTGAAGAGCTTGCCGTTGAAGATGTCGTCGAGTTCGCGGAGGCGATTGAGGTTGAGGTCGAGGATGGTGACCTTTGCGCCCATGCCTACCGCGATTTTTGCGGCGTTGGTGCCGACGATTCCGCCGCCGATGATGGTGACGTTGGCGGGCGGGACGCCGGGAACTCCGCCGAGGAGGACGCCGCGGCCGCCGTACTCGCGCTCAAGAAAGGAAGCGCCGACCTGGACGGACATACGTCCGGCGACCTCGGACATGGGGGTGAGCAGCGGGAGCGTCCCGGCCCGGTCGCGGATCGTCTCGTAGGCGATGCCAGTGACTTTGGCCTTGAGGAGGGCTTCAGTGAGCTCAGGGAGTGGGGCGAGGTGCAGGTAGGTGAAGAGCACCAGGCCTTCACGGAAGTAAGGGTATTCCTGCGGGATGGGCTCCTTAACCTTGACGACCATGTTGGAATTTCCCCAGACGTGGCCGGCTGAGCCGACGATTTCAGCCCCGGCGTTCTGATATTCGTCGTCCGTGAGAGCGGAGCTTTCGCCGGCGCGGGTTTCGATGAGGACTTTGTGTCCGGCTTCGGTGAGGGCTTTGACCCCACCGGGGGTTATGGCGACGCGGCTTTCGTGGTCCTTGACTTCCCTGGGTACTCCGATGATCATGCCTTGCGACCTCAGCGACTTATCATCCTAACAGGCGGACGAGTGCGGGTGATGAGATGAGGATGAGCGAGTTGCTGGGCCAGACCGAAGCTGCCGTCAACCGTTCGCGTCCTTGTACTCCTCGTACCAGGCCATCTGGATGGCTTCGAGCTTGGACTCGTTGGATTTGGCAGGGTCGTCGGAGAAGCCGGGGAGTTCCGTTACGTAGCGGTGCAGGTCGGTGAAGCGGACGGTGAGGGGGTCGAGGTCGGGGTATTTCTCCTGCAGCTGAATGCCGATCTCTTCGGCGTCGTTCCAGGTGATTTCGCTGGGCATGGGCAGATCCTAATCTCTGAGACAATTGAACGTTTCAGCGGCTAAAGCCACTTTACTTCTGTAGACTCTGCGGCACGGCTAAAGCCCTGCCCTGATACAAAACTAACCCGCATCTTTTTGCGCAAGGTTCAGCTCTTGCTCTCTGCGAGGGCCAAGGGTTTGCCTTCGGATACGTAGTTGCGGTTCCACTTGGGGATTTCGACGACGTAAGTGCCGGGGCCAGCGATGACGGCCTGGCAGCCGAGGCGCGAGTTGAGCTGCAGGTCGGCGGCCATGTCGAGGCGATCGAGTTCGTCGTCTTCGGCCTCGCTGAGGCCGGAGGCGCCATCCTTGATCCAGAGATGGCAGGTGGTGCAGGCGCAGGAGCCTCCGCAGGCGTGGTCGAGGAAGATGCCGAAGTTTTCGGCGACGTCGAGGAACGACATCGGCTTGCCGTGGTGGTCGTAGGGCATGGTGCCATATTCGAATTCGACGGTGCGACCTTCGGGCAGGAAAGTGATGCGGACCATGTTCGGGCCGGGCGGTTTGCTGAGGTCGATTTCGTGATGGTTCGTTTCATTCATGGTACTAACTCTATTCTGTTTGCTCTCATTTGATTTCGGCGGGAGCGATAGGATGCGGCGCTGTCGGGCCTTCTCCCAGCTTTTCGCCGGCTGATTCCATGGTTTCGCCGCGGATGGCGCTGCCGACGGCCGAATCCATCATGAGCTCGGCAAAGCGGCGCGTGGCCTGATCGAGGGCGCGGGTTGCATCGCGGAGGGCCTGCAGGTCGTCGCCTTCACTGAGCACGCGCACTTCTTCGGCGACCATGCCGATCTGGGTGTGCTCGTCATCGGTGAGCTGGCGCCAGGCCGGGTGCGACGGAGCCTTGTCGACCGCGGCGAGGATGGTCGCGGCCTCGTTGCGCGCTTCGATGAGCTGCCGCTCGGCGAAATCCTGCTCGGCGTAATCGAAGGACTCGAGGATCATGTTCTCGACCTGCTCGTCAGTGAGTCCGTAGGTTGGCTTGACCTCGATCTCGGCTTCCTTGCCGCTGCGCTGTTCGCGCGCCGACACATGCAGGATGCCGTTGGCATCGATGAGGAACTTCACTTCGATGCGCGGCAGGCCGGCGGACATCGGCGGAATGCCTTTCAGGTCAAAACGGGCAAGGGAACGGCAGTCCTTGGCCATTTCGCGCTCGCCCTGCACGACGTGGATGGCGACGTTTGTCTGGCCATCGACTCCGGTGGTGAAGTGCTCGGTGGCCGAAGCGGGGATGGTCGAGTTTCGCTGGATGATTTTGGCAACGACTCCGCCGAGTGCCTCGATGCCAAGCGAGAGCGGGGTCACGTCGAGCAGCAGCATGTCCTCGGTTGCTTTGGAGCCGCCTTCGAGGATGTGCGCCTGAACGGCAGCGCCGAGAGCGACGACTTCGTCGGGGTTGAGTTCAGTGTGGGGCTTCTTGCCGCGCGCGCTGAGCTGGAAGATCTGGTCAACGAGGCGGCGGACGAGGGGAATGCGCGTCGATCCGCCGACGAGGACGACCTCGCCAATCTGCTCGGGCTTGAGGGCGGCGTCCTTCAGGGCCTGTTTGCAGGGGCCGATGGTGCGGCTGAGGACGGGCTGGATGATCTGCTCGAACTGCTCGCGGGTGATCTCGCGGTTGTAGCGCTGGCCGTTGGGCAGCGGTAGAGATATATATGCCTTGTCTGCAGTCGAGAGCGCGATCTTGGCATCGATCACGGCTTTGCGGATGGCCTGCACGGCTTCCGCGTTGGCATGGAGGTCGAGGCCGTGCTCGCCGCGGATATCGTCGAGGGCGATGGTCATGAGGAGATGGTCGATGTCGTCGCCGCCGAGGTGCGTGTCTCCGTTGGTGGCGATGACTTCGAAGATGCCCTCATGGAGCTTAAGGATGGAGATGTCGAAGGTGCCTCCGCCGAGGTCGTAGACGGCGACGATGCCTTCCTTCTGGCGGTCGAGCCCGTAGGCTAGCGATGCGGCGGTAGGCTCGTTGACGAGGCGGAGAACTTCGAGTCCGGCCATGCGGCCTGCGTCCTTGGTAGCCTGGCGCTGGGCGTCGTTGAAATACGCCGGAACGGTCACGACGGCCTTCGCTACGGGCGCGCCGAAGTAGCGCTCGGCGTTTTTCTTGAGCTGGCGCAGGACATAGGCAGAGATCTCAGGCGGCGTGTACTGCTGCGGGCCGATCTGGAGGCGGAGGACTTCGCCGGGCTGGATGTCAGGCGCGAGGTGGAAAGGGAAGAGCTTCAGTTCTTCCTGGATGTCTTCGACTCCGCGGCCCATGAGGCGCTTGACGGAGTAGACGACGCGATCAGGCGCCGACGCGAGATACGGATATGCGGGATAGCCGACGATGACCTTCTTCGGCTCGGGAACAGCGACGACCGACGGCACCAGATTCGCGCCGTCTTCGCCGGGGATGACGACGGGCTGGTCGCCCTGCATGAAGGCGACGAGGGAGTTGGTGGTGCCGAGGTCGATTCCGACGATGCGTTCCTGTTTAGTCTCTGCCAAAGTGAATCCTCGTTATCGCGCTGCTGCAGGAGGGTTTTGCACGTACTGCGCTTCGCCCCGCCCGAACGACCAGTCATCAAGATCATTTTCGCTGAGGACGATCATGACATTGTGGGGCGCTATCTGTGCGCGCTCTTCGAACTGTTTTGCGATCTCCCGGTAGAGCGCCTGCTTCTTTTCTGTGGGGCGACCGCGCCGCAATGTGATGTGCACCAGGACAAACTCATTTGTTCGCAGCATACCCATAAAATGCGGATCGGCCACCAGTTCGTCCGCGGTGTGGGATGTGAGCACAACAAATTTGTCGCCCTCCGGAACGGAGATGGTGGCGCGCATGGCATCGAAGACGGCATCTGCCAGAAGCCTGCGCTTCTCCGGATTTAAGGCGTCGCTAACAGAAATTCGAACTAACGGCATTCAGGTCTCCAGCGCTTCATTCACGTCGCGCACGAGGTTGCGGATGTAGCGGCGACGGTCGAGAAGCGCAACAATTTCGCCCTTGATGTTGCCTGTGTCGGATTTGGCCGCGCTGCTGTCCACGGTTTCGTCCCAGCTAGCCCAGAGGGCTTCGAGGCCGGTGTCGACAGCGGCCAGTTGGGATTCAAACTGCGTCCGGGCTTTCTCAAGATCGGCGCGCAACTGGGGATCGTCCTCGCCCATTTTGCGGTTCATCCGCATCTCCTCAAGCTGCATGTTCAGCTCGAAGACTTCTTCGAGGAGATCCGGTGGCACGCGAGAGTCCCTCGGCTTGCCGTCATCGCTCTTGCCAGCTTCGATCTCGACGCCCTCCAGTCGCAGCAGATATTCGGTGCGGGCGATGGGATCCTTCAGGGTGCGGTAGGCGTCGTTGAGCTGGGAGGTCTGATCGAGGCTCCACTGCCGCTCCTCGGGGCTCGCCTGCGCGTAGAGATCGGGATGCAGCTTGCGGCTCATGCGGTAGAAGGTCCGCTCAAGCGCGGTCATATCGATGCGGAGCTTGCGGGGAAGTGAGAAGACGGTGAAGAAGTCGACGCTTTCCAATGGCGCCTGCACCTTACCGCACGCGTCGCACCAAGGCTTGCCGGCGGGCACGGCAGAACCACACGACCAGCAGGCCGCGTTCACGGATTGGGACTCAGCTATATGCATTGCGAAGCGGGGCCGCGCTTACGGCCTAGGGCCTATGTCAGGCGGAAAATGATGATCCGCAGCCGCAGGAACGAGTCGAGTTCGGGTTAATAAAGTTAAAACCCTGACGCATCAGTGTCTCTTCATAGTCGAGAATCATGCCGTTCAAGTAGATAAACGATTTCGGATCGACAAAGACCCGCACATCGTCGAACTGATAGATACGATCGCGCTCGCGCGGCTGCGTATCGAAACGGATGTTGTAAGAGAGACCCGAACAGCCTCCGCCTGTGATGCCGAGACGCAGACCACCCTCAGTGGGAGAAACTCCCTCCTTGGCCATGGCGGTGCGAATGCGCTTAATGGCGCGCTCGGTCACCTGAATCCCCTTCTGGCTGGGAGCCTGGTTCTCGGCGTTCAATACGTTGAGCTGGTCTGTTGCCATGCGTAGTCCTCAGTTGCCAGTTGTTAGTCCCCAGTTATTTGTCTCTGAAACTGGGGACTGATAACTGAAAACTGCTGCGATCAGTCCGCCGCGACGACGGGCACGGCCGTGGCGGTCTGCTCGCCGACGCCGTTCTTCTTCTTCCAGTCGCCGATCGCAGCGCGGATTGCGTCCTCGGCGAGCACCGAACAGTGAATCTTGACCGGCGGCAGCGAGAGTTCCTTGACGATGTCGGTGTTCTTGATCTCGAGAGCCTGATCGACTGTCTTACCCTTGACCCACTCGGTGGCGAGCGACGAGGAAGCAATGGCCGAGCCGCAGCCGAAGGTCTTGAACTTAGCCTCTTCGATGACCTGCGTCTCGGGATTGACCTTGATCTGCAGGCGCATGACGTCGCCGCACTCCGGCGCGCCGACAAGTCCGGTTCCGACTTCGATGCTGGACTTGTCGAGTTGGCCTACGTTGCGGGGGTGGTTGTAATGATCGATGACCTTGTCGCTGTATGCCATGTGAGGTTTCTCTCCTATATCTGTGAAAAACGAAATTCTGCTGTAAATTTTTTAGTGTACTTGCCATTCAATCTTCGAGATGTCAATGCCTTCCTTGACCATCTCATAGAGCGGCGATAGCTCGCGGAGCTTCTGGACCACGTCGATCACCTTGTCGGCGACGTAGTCGACCTCAGCTTCGCTGTTGAAGCGGCCTAATCCAAATCTGATGGAGCTGTGCGCCACATCGTCTCCCAGACCGAGGGCCTTCAATACATAAGATGGCTCAAGGGTCGCAGAGGTGCAGGCAGAACCGCTCGAAACTGCCACATCGTTGATTCCCATAAGCAACGACTCGCCTTCAACGTAGACGAAGCTCATGTTGAGGTTGCCG
>JAFAKX010000016.1 GCA_019234945.1 Silvibacterium sp. | reverse complement strand
TTCAGGAAGCGCTCGGCATGATCAAGAAGGCCGTCGAGATCGATCCGCAGAACTACGCCTATCTTGATTCGCTCGGCTGGGCCTACTTCAAGCTGGGGCAGTACAGCCAGGCTGAAGCCGACCTGCGCAAGGCCGTGGAGCGCAATTCCACCGACGCGACCGTGCACGATCATCTGGGCGAGCTTTATGAAAAGACCGGACGCCTCAAGCTGGCCGCGGCGCAGTGGGAAGAATCACTGAATGAATACGCCAGGACAATGGCGCCGGACATGGATCCCGGCGACGAAGGCAGGGTGCAGAAGAAGCTCGACAGCGTGCGCGTCCGCATCGCCCGTGAGGGCCCGGTAGCTCAGCCCAAGCCTTGATCGACGAAAAACCGGTTCGCGAAGCATCGCTGCGCCTGCCCGCTGGCTGCGCCGTGCCGGATTGCGGCCCGTTGACGGGCCGGGCGCATCCTGAATCGCCGCACCCTTACAGGCTGCCCTTTGAACGCGATCGTGCCCGGATCATTCACGCGCGGGCCTTCCGGCGTCTTGCCGGTAAAACGCAGGTCTTCACCCACCGCTACTCAGACCACTTCAGGAGCCGCCTAACGCACACCATGGAGGTGGCGCAGATCGCGCGTACTGTCGCCAGGACCCTGGGTTTGAACGATGATCTGGCGGAGTCGCTGGCACTGGTGCACGATATCGGGCATCCTCCCTTCGGCCACGCGGGCGAGCGCGCTCTGGATGAAGCGCTGCGCGGGTGTGGCCTCCGCTTCGATCACAATTTGCACGCGCTGCGCATCGTCGAGCATTTCGAGAGCCGGTATGCGGAGTTCCGCGGGCTGAATTTAACCCTGGGAGTGCGCGAGGGCATCATCAAGCACTCGCGCGATTATTCAGCGGCGCAGCATCCGGAGCTCAACGAGTACTTCCTCGACCAGCGGCCCCCACTCGAGGCGCAGCTGATCGACCTGGTGGATGAAATTGCCTATCTGACCGCCGATTTCGACGATGGGTTCGAGGCAAAGATCCTGTCGCTCGAGGAAACGCGGGCAGGGGTGCGGCTCTTCGAGGAGTTTTATGCGCCGATGCGGTCCAGGTTTTCGGGATCGGCGGAGAAGCTGGTGTTCAACGAAGCGCTGAAGCGCATGCTGAATGCACTGGTCGATGATCTGATTGCCGAGACACGGCGGCGAGTGGAGTGGACCGGCGCCAGGACGCTGGAGGATATCCGGAATGCGCCCGAGCGGCTGGCTGCATTTTCGCCGCAAACGGAAGACCTGCGCATGGAGGCGAAGAGATATCTCTACGCGCACCTCTACAACTCGCCGGAGCTCGCGCGCGACCACGAAGAGGCCGCCCAAGTGATCGCCGCGTTGTTTCAGGCCTGGGTCGCCGACCCGGCACTGCTTCCGCCAGCCCACACTGCGCGAATTGCGGAAGAGGGCGCGCCACGCGTCGTTGCCGATTACATCGCGGGGATGACAGATCAGTACACCTTCAATCACTACGAAGCATCGACTTCAACAAGAACTTGAGAATCGCATGGGGCGGCATCGGTCGTTCCGCACAACAACTCTTTTGTAATAGCCCAAAAGCCTTAGTTTCCACGCGTGCAGTTTGCTCTTGAACGCGAAGCTCCGTACCATAGATTTAGATGTCCACGCCTGCGTTGGCGCTGTTTTGCCGCGTTTCAACGCATCCAACGCAACATCGGACGGACAGATTTGGAAGGCATCAACTTGAGCTCAACAGAAACTCTCGAAACCACGCACCAACCCGAAGAGAACGCGACCCACGAGCACGAAACACATGACCACGGGCACGATCACGCGCACGAGCACCAGCATGGTCCTACGCTGAACCCGGATCTCACCCGCGAGGTCGAAATCGAGATTCCCGCCGACGACGTTTCGCGCAGCTTTCGCGCTATTGTGAAGCGCTTCCAGAAGCAGGCGCGCATCCCGGGCTTCCGCGCCGGCAAGGTGCCCGAATCGCTGATCCGCGGCCGCTTTGCGGAGGGCATCCGGCAGGAGGTCGTCGAGTCGATCCTGCCGCAGCATTTCCGCGCTGCGATCGACCAAAAAGGGGTGAAGCCGGTCTCGCAGCCTCAGGTCACGGATCTTCACCTCGAAGACGGCCAGCCGCTGAAGTTCAAGGCGGTGTTTGAAGTCCTGCCGGAGTTTTCCGTCGAAGGCTATCAGACCATCAGCGTTCCCAGGCCCGACACGACACTGACCGACGCGGAGTTCAATGCCGAGCTTGAGCGTGCGCGCGATGCACACTCGACCATGGTGCCGGTGACAGACGAGCGCCCTCTGGCGCACGGCGACTGGGCCCAGATCAGCTTCAAGGGCGACGTCAAGACCGAGGCTGTAGAAGGCCCCGAGCAGCCCGATGCCCAGCCTGCGGCCCAGCCCATAGGGGGCCAGGACGTGCTCGTCCAGATCGGCGGCTCGAATACGCTGCCGGCATTCAACGAGGCGCTGACCGGCTCCAAGCCCGGGCAGGAGCTGAAGTTTGAGGTCAGCTATCCCGAGGATTTCGGCGAAAGGCGTCTTGCTGGAAAGACAGTTGCCTACGATGTGGAGATCAAGAGCATCAAGACTAAAGTAGAGCCGGAGCTGAACGACGACTTCGCCAAGCAGCTGGGCGACTACGAAACGATCGAAGACTTCAAGAACAGACTGCGCGAGCATCTGGCACAAGACAAGCAGCGCCGCCTGCAAGCGGAGACGAAGGACAAGCTGGTCGACGCACTGGTTGCCCACTTTCAGTTCCCGGTTCCCGAGTCGCTGGTGCAGAATCAGATCGATGTGCGGCTCGATCGTGGGCTGCGCGCGCTGGCGGCACAGGGCATGCGCACCGACGATATGCGCAAACTCGATTTCGCGCGGCTCCGTGAGGGCCAGCATCCTGCGGCAGAGGCAGAAGTAAAAGCGTCGTTGATTCTTGACAAGATCGCCGACGCTGAGAAGGTCGAAGTCACGGATGAAGATGTGGAACGGGAGTTGCAAATCATATCCCTGCAGACCCGGGAACCGCTGGAAACCCTGCGCGCGCGTTTGACGAACGAGGGCAGCCTGTCTAGAATTCGTGAACAACTGCGAAGAGAAAAGACTGGAAACGTTCTCTACGAGCGGCTTGCTTGAGAGGGAGTGTCCTGGCCGGATGAGCTCGATTTTCCGGCCGTAACTTGACCTTGGATGAAGCCTCGGGCTTCGAGGATTGAGAGCTATAGAAGAATGGCACTCGTACCCATGGTGGTCGAGCAGACGAGTCGCGGCGAGCGCGCCTACGACATTTATTCCCGTCTGCTCCGCGATAACATCATTTTTCTGGGAACCCCGATCGACGATCAGATCGCGAACCTGGT
>JAFAKX010000246.1 GCA_019234945.1 Silvibacterium sp. | reverse complement strand
CGGCATTCTGGCAGCGTGTGACCGGCCGGAGGCCACTCGATGAGTAAGGCAAAACTCCCGTCGCGCATTCTCGCGCTCGGCGCAACCTCAGCAATAGCAGAAGCTACACTCCGGCTCTTCGCCAACCGCGGAGCCAGCTTTTATCTTGTCGCTCGCAACCCCGAGAAGCTTGCCGCAGTCGCGGCCGACCTCAAGACCCGCGGAGCCTCTTCCGTCGCCACCCAGGTCATGGATCTGGACGACACCACGGCCCATCCTGCGATGCTCGCTGCCGCCGCGGAGAGCCTCGGCTCCATCGAACTGGCACTGCTTGCCCACGGCGTACTCGGCGACCAGGAACAGGCCGAAAAAAGCTACTTGGCTGCTGAAGCCGTTCTCGGCACCAACTTCCTGGCTCCCGTCTCGCTCATCACCTGGCTGGCCAATTACTTCGAGGAATCGCACCAGGGCACGCTGGCCGTCATCTCCTCCGTCGCTGGAGATCGCGGCCGCAAGAGCAATTATGTCTACGGAGCATCGAAGGGCGCTCTGACCATCTTCCTCGACGGAGTCCGCAACCGCATTGACCGCGCCGGAGTCCACGTCCTCACCATCAAGCCCGGGTTCGTTGCCACACCCATGACAGCCCATCTCCCACAGGGTCCACTCTTCGCGCAGCCAGCCAAGGTCGCAGCCGGAATTCTCAGTGCCATTGAGAAACGCAGGGACGTCGTCTATGTCCCGGCTTTCTGGGCTGTCATCATGCTCATCATCCGCATGATCCCGCGATCCATTTTCAAGAAGCTCAACGTCTGACCGCGCTCTGTCCATTGTTTCTGGATTGCATTTGTTCGTCCTTTGTATGAATCCTGGCGCGGAGCGGGGCATCTGTATTTGTATGCTGGGTCGAAATGGCCCTCTGGACCGTCTATTTTCTTACGCTTTCACACCGCCTGATGTGACTGTAAACTTTTAGTTCTGTGTGGAGTGGACCCTGCAGGCAACTTGCCCTGACGCGCATTTCCTCGTATGGAAATCGCTAGTCCGCCTGTAACCAGCACTTCCGCAAGTCTGAAATGCCTCAAGCCGCGCCGCATTCGCCACCTCTTGCTGCCGAGTGTTGTTAGGAGAAGCTGAAAAGATATGTGGATAGTCCGCCTGGCGCTTCGACGGCCTTATACCTTTGTCGTCCTCGCGCTTCTGCTGATGATTCTTGGGCCATTGGCCATCGTCAGAACGCCGACCGATATCTTTCCCAACATCAACATTCCCGTTATTTCGATGGTGTGGCAGTATACCGGCCTCTCGCCCGAGCAGATGGCCGACCGCATCATCTACCTCAGCGAGCGCTCTCTCACCACCACCGTCAACGACATCGAATACCTCGAGTCCAACTCGATGAACGGCATTGGCGTCATCAAGATCTTCTTCCAGCCGGGAGTGAACATCGCTAACGCCGTAGCGCAGGTCACGGCCATCGCACAGACCCAACTCCGCCAGCTCCCGCAGGGAACCACGCCACCACTCGTCCTCCAGTACTCGGCCTCCAGCGTCCCCATCATCCAGTACGGCCTCTCCGGCCCTGGCATGACCGAACAGCAACTCAACGACCTCGGCCTGAACTTCATTCGCATCCAACTCGTCACCGTCCCTGGAGCCGGCATCCCCTATCCGTATGGCGGCAAGCAACGCCAGGTGCAGGTGGACATCAACCTCCCTGCACTGCAATCCAAGGGTCTCACCCCCGCCGATATCGTAACCGCCATGGGATCGCAGAGCATCATCCTGCCCTCCGGCACCACCAAGATCGGCCCCTTCGAATATCAGGTCGAAACCAACAGTGCCCCTCCTCAAATCGCCGAGCTCAATAACCTGCCCATTCGCTCCGTTAACGGAGCCATGGTCTACATGCACGACATCGGCCACATCCGCGATGGCTTCCCCCCGCAGACCAACATCGTCCGCGTCGACGGCCAGCGCGCCTCCCTGCTCTCCGTCATCAAAACCGGCGACACCTCTACCCTCGAAATCGTCAAGGGACTCGGCGCCAAACTCGACCAGCTCAAGAATGAGCTCCCGCCGAACCTCAGGATCACCCCGCTCGCCGACCAGTCCATCTTTGTCCGCGCCTCCATTAGTGGGGTCGTCCGCGAAGGCGTGATCGCCGCCTGTCTCACCGCCATCATGATTCTCGTCTTCCTCGGTAGCTGGCGCAGCACCATCATCGTTGCGGTTTCAATCCCCCTCTCGATTCTTTCCTCGCTGCTCGTACTCAGCGCCCTCGGCGAAACCATCAACATCATGACGCTCGGCGGCCTGGCGCTTGCCGTAGGTATCCTGGTCGACGATGCCACTGTCGAAGTCGAGAACATCAATCGCAATCTCGAAATGGGTAAGGCCATCGAGCAGGCCATCCTTGATGGCGCCGCTCAGATCGCCGTTCCCGCGCTCGTCGCGACCCTCTCCATCTGTATCGTCTTCGTCCCCATGTTCTTCCTCGGTGGTGTGCCGCGATACCTCTTCGTACCGCTCGCCGAAGCCGTAGTATTTGCCATGCTTGCCTCATATCTCCTGTCGCGTACCGTCGTGCCAACAATGGCCAGGTACCTTCTCCAGGAGATGGACGACGAAGCTGAGGAAAGAAAACATGCCAGCCGCAACCCTCTGGTCCGTTTCCAGCTCGGCTTCGAGCACTACTTCGAGAAGTTTCGCGGCGGCTACCGCCGCATCCTCGAGCTATGCATCGCTCACTCGGGCGTCTTTCTTATCTTCTTCATCGTCTTCGCTCTCGTTTCCGCGGCCGCGCTCTTTCCGTTTCTCGGCGAGGACTTCTTTCCCTCCGTCGACGCAGGCCAGTTCAAATTCCACGTCCGCGCCCATACCGGAACACGCATCGAGGACGTTGCCGATCTATGCGACAAGGTCGACAACACCATCCGCGAAGTCATTCCGCAGGACGAACTCGTCACCATCATCGACAACATCGGCCTGCCGTATAGCGGTATCAACCTCTCCTACTCGAATTCGGGACAGATTGGCCCCGCCGACGCCGACATTCAGGTTTCTCTTTCGGAACACCACCATCCCACCGACGCCTACGTCCAGAAGCTGCGCCGGGTCTTGAATGAGCGCTTCCCCGGCGTCACCTTCTACACCCTCCCGACTGACATGGTCAGCCAGATCCTCAACTTCGGGCTGCCCGCCCCCATCGACGTCCAGATTGTCGGCCACGACATGTATGGCGACCGCGATGTCGCCGAGCAGCTGATGAACCGGATGAAACAGGTTCCCGGAACCGCCGACCTGCGCATCCAGCAGCCCTTCAACAATCCCGAGCTCATGGTGAACGTCGACCGCACTAAGGCCAGCCAGCTCGGACTTCAGCAGCGCGACGTTACCAACAGCCTGCTCACCGCGCTCAGCGGAAGCTTCCAGACCGCGCCCAACTTCTGGCTCGATCCAGTCAATGGCGTCAGCTACCAAATCGCCGTACAGTCGCCGCAGTATCAGCTCGACACCATGCAGGATGTCCAGAACATCCCCGTTACGGCCTCGAATGTGGCGCCCATCTCGCCCGCGCCGTCGCCCAACGGAATGCTCACGTCGGCCACGTACTCGCCTACCATCGGTCCGTCCTCGCAGATCCTTGGCAATGTCGCCGCCGTTGTTCCCGGTCAGGAGCCCGGCACCGTCACCCACTACAACATTGCCCCCGTCATCGATATTTACGGCAACGTCGTTAACACCGACCTCGCCAGCGTCAGCAGCCAGATCGACAAGCTCGTCGCCGATGCCCGCCATCACCTGCCCCGCGGCTCTCAGATCATCATCCGCGGCCAGGTGGTCACCATGCGAAGTTCCTTCGAGGGCCTGCTCGGCGGACTCATCTTTTCCGTCCTCCTTGTCTATCTGCTCATTGTCGTGAATTTCCAGTCCTGGCTTGATCCCTTTATCATCATTTCCGCCCTCCCCGCGGCCATCTCTGGAATCGTCTGGTTCCTGTTCGTCACCCACACACGCATCAGCGTTCCCGCACTCACCGGAGCCATCATGTGCATGGGCGTGGCCACATCGAACTCCATCCTGGTCATCAGCTTCGCCCGCGAGCAGCTTGAAGAGACCGTCGGCGACGCTCAGGCCGCTGCGCTCTCGGCCGGCTATGTCCGCTTCCGCCCCGTCCTCATGACAGCGCTCGCCATGATCATCGGAATGGTGCCCATGGCCCTCGGACTCGGCGAAGGTGGCGAGCAGAATGCTCCGCTCGGACGTGCCGTGATCGGCGGTCTGCTCTTCGCCACCGTCTCCACCCTATTCTTTGTCCCGACCTTTTTCAGTGTCCTGCACGGCCGGCTCGAAAGACGCCGTCGTGAACGGGAGGCCAAAGAGCACCAACAGGCCGCCCCGTCGGAGAAATAAACATGAGTGAGTCAACCCGCCCGCAAAGTCAAGGCAAGCCGCCGATCTCGGGCGGCAAGGGCCTGCTGCTGCTCCTTATCGCTCTGGTTGTAGCCGTCATTCTCGCCGTTACCGGCATCATTCCGCGTCTGCGTGCCCGCACCACGCTGCAGCAGGAGACGACTGCGCTGGCCGCCCCGAGCGTCCTTGTCGCAACGCCGACGCTCGGCCAGCCTTCGCAGGAAGTCATCCTCCCGGGCAACATCCAGGCCTACGTCGATTCGCCACTCTACGCCCGTACCAGCGGCTATCTGAAAAAGTGGTACTTCGACATCGGCGCGCGCGTGAAGAAGGGTCAACTTCTGGCCACCATTGAGAGCCCTGAAGTCGACCAGCAGCTGGCCCAGGCCAAGGCTGATCTCGCGACCGCGCAGGCCAATGCTGGGTACGCCAAAATCCAGGCTGCTCGCTATCAGGACCTCCTCAAAGGGAATGCCGTCACCCAGCAGGACACCGACAACTTCACTACGCAGCAGGCCGCCACGACCACGCAGGTCAAATCCGCTCAGGCCAACGTCGACCGACTCGAGCAGCTTGTCGGATTCGAGAGCATCTACGCCCCATTCGACGGCACCGTCACA
>JAFAKX010000209.1 GCA_019234945.1 Silvibacterium sp. | reverse complement strand
GGATGCGGGGGTCGTCCTTGCTCTTGGACGGCGCCGTCCAGATCAGGCTGAAGGGCGTATCGGTTCCTTCGAGAATCATCGCGCTTTTGGGGTCGAGGCCGGCCGGCAAGGCGTAGCTCATATTGACCGCCGCGGCCGCCATATCGTCGAGCGAGCGCGGCACCTGCGCGGCATCCAATTCGCGGATCCTGAAATGTTTCGGATTGGCGGTGATATCGGCGATCGAGGCGGTGGTGGTCACCCCCGCCTTCAATTCGATCAGACCGGCCCGCTGCATCAGCAAAAGGCCGCGCGCGCCGTTCGACGGATCGTTGGGAATGGCCAGCGTGTCGCCCTCCTTCAGCTCGGACAAGCTTTTGATCTTGTGGGAGTAGATCCCCATCGGCACGATGATGGCGGGCTCCATCGGCACGATATCGTAGCCGCGCGATTTCACCGCATTGTCGAGATAGGGCCGGGTCTGGAACATCGAGACGTCGATGTCGCCATTCTTCATCGCCTCGTTGGGCAGCGCATAATCGTTGAATTCCACCACCTTGACCGCCAGCCCCTGCTTGGCCGCCAGCCCCGCCGCATAATCCATGATCTGAGCGTATGGTCCGGCCGTGCTGCCGATCCTGAGCGGCGCTTCGGCGGCAATCGCGACAAGACTCGTCAACATAAAGGCGAGAAAGGCTGCAACCGCTTTCGTCATTCGAGAATCTCCGGGTAGTCCGTTAAGGTTTTATTGTCTTGGCGGTAGCAAAAAAACGAGGAACCGTTCACGATGTTGGGGAAAACACCATTGAAGGGGGCTTCATGGTCGAGCAGGAATTGAGGATCATCGAGGACAGCGACATGGATTCGCTGTTCATCCTACCCTTGTCGATCATCCCGCTCCAGACCCCCGAACTGCGCGATGCGCGAATGGTCAAGAATGCGCAACTCAGAAGCGTGGTCGAGATATTCCGCGACGCGCAGACGGGATCGGGACAGGTTGAAATAGAGGATCTTCCCGCCGCCATGGGGTGGGACGTCGCTCCGGTACACCCCGACTTGGCGATCCTGCGCCGACTTTCCCTGCTGCCCAGCTATGACGTCTATTCCTTACGCATCTCCCTGCGTTCGCTGAATATTTCTGTGAACGACATCGCCGCTTTGCGCCTGTCCGACAAGAAAATGCGGGAGATAACCGACTATATGATGGGCTTCACCCGGCCTTTGCTGCAATCGATCTATGCCGGGGACGAGGTCAAGGTCGACAGTTTCAGCGACCTCATGAATCTGTTCCGCGACCCCGACGTCGCCAAGGCGCGCGACCGGCTCAAGAAGCTGGCCGAGACTTTGGGGATCGGGATGATGGATGTGCCGCGCTTCCTCGAGGATTATGGCGACACTTTCATGGCGCTGTCCTTTTTCCGCCATTGCCTCGACCGGCTGCAGCCCTATCTCGACGCTGTTCTGCAGACCATGCCGCATTTGCGCAATCACTTCCAGCTGAAGCAGGATCTCCATCTGATGCGCGCGCTCCAGGCGATCGAGCATGCCTTGAAGCTGATCACCCACGCCATCAAAACCCGGCTGGACCTGTTCGACCAGCAGACAAAGCAGATGTGGCAGAACATCACGCGCGAAGAGTTCCAGAAGGTCAGAGCCATGATCGAGCGCTATCATCTGGCGATGGGCGCGGCGCTGTGCGCCCTGACGGTCAAGATGAACGATTTCGCGCGGAACTTCCCGCATGAAAAGGCCGGCGGACCTGTGAAACGCGGCGATTTCCTGATGGGCGAAATGATGCAGGGAATCGAAACGATCAGAAAGGTGACTCTGGCCCTGTCCGACAAGCAGCCGGCCTGAGGACAGCTAGGGCATCTGCCCCGAGTGCGGCGTCGAGCGCTTCGCGACAATCTCGACCGCGATTTTGCGCCGTCCCGGCGGAAGCTACGGCAGGGTGCGAAAATTGCGCGCGGACTTGCGTCAGATGAAAGGTGAAGCGGCCCGGGCACTCCCGGGCCATAGCGATTTGTTATGCAGGCACGCAGCCGACACACGCTGCACAAGATTCTATGCTATTTGTGGATGCATTACCCACCATCTGGGGGATCCGATGCGGAGAGTCGCAGCCGTTGCAGCCTTGCTCGCGTGCATGTGTGCCAACGCATCTCCGAAAGATGATCTGCTTCGCTCAGTCGTGCTCTTAAAAAATAAGACCGAATGGGGCGCAACACCGATCGAACTTTCCAACACGCTGGCCGAGCTGAGAA
>JAFAKX010000174.1 GCA_019234945.1 Silvibacterium sp. | reverse complement strand
GCCAGTCCGGGATGGCGCGACAAGCTTGTGCTGGCAATCATCGCTCTGGGCGGCTACTGGGTGATGATGCGATACGTTCCGGTACCGGGTTATGGATTGCCAGGGCGCGATATCCCCTTCCTCGACCCGGACGCGAACCTGGTCGCGTGGCTCGACCGCCATATCTTTGCGGCGTCGCATCTGTACGAGCGAACGCGAGATCCCGAGGGATTGCTCAGCACAATTCCCGCCGTGGGTACGGCCCTGATGGGCATGCTGACGGGCATCTGGCTGCGGACCGGACGGAGCATTGCCGAGAAGGCGCGGTGGATTGCATTCGTCGGCTTGACCTGCGTCGTGCTGGGCGCGGCCTGGAACCCGTGGTTCCCGTTAAACAAGAAGCTGTGGACCAGCTCTTTTGTGCTGTTTGCCGGCGGATGGAGCCTTCTGCTGCTGGCACTATCGATCTGGGTGGTGGATATCATGCGGGCTCGTGAGGACAGTCCGGACCGCGCGCAGCGATCGCGGATTTTCATCCCATTTCTGGTGTTCGGAAGCAATGCGATTGTGGCGTATGTCTTCTCCGAGCTGCTTGCCGGGGGCATCGATAACATCCGCGTGGGGACAAGTAATCTGCAGCGCTGGCTGTATCATGCAATTCTGGCGGCAGTACCCGATCCGGCGTTCGCGTCCCTGTTGTATTCGCTCGGATTTGTCGCCGTTTGCTGGATTCCGGTTTATCTTCTGTATCGGAAGCGCATTTATATAAAGATCTGAGAGCTCAGGGGCGAAGAGCTCGGACCACAGGAGCGACCTTACGGGTGAATAGCCGGGCAACGCTGTTGCATCGGAAAAGTGCCTGGCGAAGTCTCTTCGGGAGCGTGCGGCCCCTGACCCTGCCGGGCTTGCTGCGGGACGCGGCTGCCGGCGTCCAGCTCGCAGCGGTAAATATTCCGCAGGCGCTCGGTTATACCAGGATCGCCGGAACGCCGGTCATCACCGGCCTCTACACGCTGCTACTGCCACTGGTGGCGTTTGCCGGGTTCGGATCGTCGCGCTATCTAGTAGTTGCGGCCGATTCGGCGACCGCGGCCATTCTCGCCGGAGGACTTTCGGGTCTTGCACGCGCGGGCACCCCCGAGTACGTACAACTAGCGACAATGGTGGCGGTGCTCACGGCCTTTTTCCTGCTGGTGGCAAGGCTGCTAAGGCTGGGTTTCGTGGCGGACTTCCTGTCCGAGACCGTGCTGGTAGGGTTCCTTACCGGCGTGGGATTTCAGGTGGGATTCAGCGTGCTCGGGCAGATGCTGGGGGTGCAAGTGACTGCCCGGTACACGGTCATGAAACTGGTGCAGCTCATCCGCGGCTTGCCGTCGGTTCACCTTCCCACACTTGAGCTTTCCGCGCTTGTCCTGGTTGTCATCGTCGCGCTGCGCCGCTTCGCGCCGAAAGCGCCGGGAGCGCTGATTGCCGTGGTATGCGCCATTGCCGCAAGCGCGCGGTGGAACTTTGCAGCGCACGGCATCCCGTGCCTCGGGCCGGTTCCGGGCGGGCTGCCAAGGCTTGGGCTTACTCTGCCCGACTGGAAGACAACGGAGCCTCTGATCGGTGTGGCTTTTTCGTGCACGGTGATGATCATCGCGCAGAGCGCGGCGACGGCGCGCATCTATGCAGAGCACCACAACCAGGAGCTGGACGAAAACATGGACCTCATCGGCCTCTCGGCGGCCAATGCTGTGGCTGCGCTGAGCGGCGCGTTTCCTGTGAATGGAAGTCCAACGCAGACTGCAATGGTCGAGAGCGCGGGCGGCCGCAGCCAGATGGCGCAGGTTTCAACGGCTGCGGTGGTCGCGCTGGTTCTGCTCTTCCTGACGCGGCCACTCCAGTACCTGCCTCAATGCGTTCTGGGGGCGATTGTGTTTCTCATCGCCGTGCGCCTGATCAATCTGCGCACACTGTGGTCGATTCGCAAGGAGAGCCCTGGTGAGTATGCTGTGGCCATCATGACGGCCGCGGTGGTCGTCATCTGGGGAGTCGAGCAGGGGATTGTGCTCGCGATGATCGCTTCACTGCTCAGGATCGTGTCCCACAGCTATCATCCGAACAGCGGCGTAATGGTTTTAAACGATATGAAGACCTGGGACGTGGCTCCGTCCGTGCCGGGAACCATGACCCAGCCGGGACTGGTGATCTACCGCTTCGGAGCTCCCTTGTTCTATGCGAACGCAAATCGTTTCGCGGAGGAGATCAAGGATCTGGCCACTTCTGAGGTGAAATGGGTGGCAGTGGATGCGGAGGCGATCACGCATGTGGATTACAGCGCGGCGCGGGTTGTACGAAAAGTGCATGACGAGCTTGCTGCGCGCAGCGTGGTGATGGCGTTTGCGCGGGTGCGCTGGCAACTACAGGAGGATATGGACCGACATCACCTGACAGAGGTGATCGGAAAAGAGCGCATCTATCGACGCCTGCATGACGCTCGGGCGCAGTTCGCGAAAGAGACGGCAACCGACGGCGAGAAGGTCAGCCTTTGATCGGCAAACGCAGGTGCTCAGCCAAACAAGTGATAGAGCTTCCATGCCGTGGCGATGCCAAATGCCAAACACATGTAAATGATCATCGCGAATTTGAGACCCACGAACACATTTCCGTCGTGCTCTTCTTCGTCCTCTGAAAAGTTTGATTTGGAGTCAGACTCAGGGCCGATCGAGTTCGGGAAGACAAGAACCAAGGCAGGAGGTGGGACGTCAACAATGGTGTCTCTCATCGCATTTTTTCTTTGGAAACTGGATTATGGGGGACGAGAGATAAGTTACCAACGACGGTAACCGTCGGCAATGCCACAAATGGACCATATCGACACTATTATTGGATTACCATCGCGCCGTCAAAACGGCAGTCGTAGTTACCTATGGGCCACCAATCGCTCGAACAATGAGGCTCACAAACCTCACAATCCATAGAGCTGGCACAGGTGTCCCCTTGCTCGCCTCGACATCCTCGCTGGTCGCCGGTGACAAGGTTGACCAGCTGCCGGCTTAGACGATCCTCCAGGCCTGCTACTCAAGTCCTGGAGGGTTTTGAACGTGCCAGGAGGGGTATGGCGTGGGCATTTCTCCTCCTAACGCGAGCATTTTTGAGAGGCACTTAGTTCAGAAAACGTCCCAGATCACTTTAGGACCGAGTAACTGAACAGAATTGTTAGACGTCGAACCGGCGAAAACGAAGATTTGGACATTCCTTGGCAACAGCGTTACGTTGATCGGTCCGGCTACCGTCGTCGCACCTGACTCGACGGAGGCCGAGTACATTCCGGCGCTAGGAAGAAAGTTGCCTAATGCGTTTGGCGTGAGCGTTGCGGTCTGAGTCAGAGTCGCGTTCTTAAGAACAGCAGTCAGAGTGTCGTGCGTGGCATTTATTACCAGGAGGCGCGATCTGCCGGTCATAACGGAGGAAAGATCAGCCGTGAAAAACACGCTGTCAAGTTGGTTCGAGCCAATAAAGTTCAAAACGCCCACATAGGTTGTCCCTGCGGAGAAGGTCTTGGTGACGCTAGCTATTGTCGGATTACCGCACGGGTTCAGAGAATCGGCCAGGCTCAAATCGAAGGCCCAGGAACCTGCGGGTGCGGCGTAAGGCCCCCGGATCTCACCGAAGCTTTGTCCCTTGGAGACGCAAACACCGTTTACCTTGATGTCCACTGGAAGAGCCGGGTTCCCGCCAGATACGAATTGGCGACCGGCAGCAGCATGGGCAATGTAGAGATAAGCGTTTGGGTCAACGGCTACTTGGCCTTGAGCTGAACTGGTAACCATCACAGCGCCTAGGCCAATGAGGAGAAGGAGGGTACGTCCGAAACGCAGCTTCATAGGGTGCCTCTAAATTGAAGTCCTGGACAACCCGTAATTTCTACGGTAAGCAGGCTTTGATGTTGATGCTGACCGAAAAAGACGTGTTGCCCAGCGGTTGTGAATAATACATGAACCACGTGACAGCCGAATTTGCCTTATTGGGCATAGCGCAAATGGAGGCGTCCATTCCCTTTCTCATCCCAATACTCCGCAATTAATTACGCGCGAAACAGCACATCAGCCTGTCACAACATTTTGTTAACTGGAACTGCTACAGCTCGCCTGAGCAACCCTAACTGGCATCAAAATCGGACGGAAACAGATACGACGGGTCGATGAAAAGCGCGCCCTCAACTATTGGTCTGCTCGGCAGGGTCGAAAATAAGCTGATTATCTGGAGAGGCCTGGAGAACCCGATCTATCCGGGCTTTCAGCACAAGCAAATTGGAGGAGATGGAATCATCCGTTTTGCAGAACGGATCGGGAGGCGTGAAGTACTCAACCAGGATTTCTCCATTTGGCTGTAATTGGGCAAGAACGAACACGACCTGCGCTTTGACTGACCTGATTAGATGAAAGAGCTTATGGGGAAAGAGCTCACCACGCCCATTGTCGATTAGCGCTGCGATGGATCCGCCTCGGCGAAGGATGGTCCGCACTTTGAGCAAAACGTGTCGATCGGAATTAAGCGGGGGCAAGCCCTGGCCCAAGCCCCATACTGGAAATTTTCCATTCACCAATTCACGCTGCGCGGTTATGACGGCATCAGGGGAACGATTCAGATCTGCCAACGGCCGCAGCCCCATATGCTTGAGTGGCAGATGAACAGAACAAATCGCCATTCCATTCGGATTGGCGGACGCGCGAATAATGGCGTCGTGGCCCCTGACCCGGATTGGAATGGGGAAAGGCCGCTCGAGAGTGCTCAAGGCCTGAAGCCAAGAGTTCATCAGCCAACTGACTAGAATGGGCCGCCTGCGGTCGGTTCGATAGGGAGAAATCACAATTGCGACGCGCAGAATCAACGCTTGTAACCGGCTGAGGCGAAAGATAGCCGGATACCACAATCGCTGGGGTAGTACGATCGCAACCAGCCGGGCAAAAAAAGTGAAAATCCTGGGGGAATATTGGCGCAAATTCCCTGCGAGACTCATCGATGCGAATCGCCCCCCTGACTTCCGGCCCTGGCCATTTGAGTTGATAAGATGCGCCTGTAGAAAGGGCGATGTCAATTCCGCTTTGCCACTTGGCCAAATGTGGCGAACGGGCTAGTAGATCCGAAAGTTAACCTCGACGTTGACTTCGACCGGGACGGGGTGGCCCTGGTAGTACGCCGGCTTGAACTTGTACTGCCTGACCGCCTCGATGGCCTTTTCGTCCAGGCCCATGCCCAACGGGCGCACAACGCGAACATTGCGCGGCATCCCCTGTGCGTCGACGATGACCGAGACGATGCAGATACCCTGGTACTTAGCGCGGCGCGCCTCGTCAGAAAACTCAGGATCAACGGAGTAGATAAGCTGCGGAGCCGAGACGCCGCCGCCCGGACGCATCACACCGCCGCCGTACCCGCCGCCTTCGCCGGGACCGACGCCGTTGCCGTTGCCGGAGCCGATGCCGCCGCCGCGTCCGGTGCCGAAGCCGGAGCCGGAACCCGAGCCCTGTGAAGCGAGGGCCACCTGGGGTGACTGGGGCACGCCGACGTTGGGCATGTTGGGAGCGTCAGGCAGCTTGACCTGCTGCGGCATGACGATCGTCGGTTCGACCGCCAGCTTTGGATTGTCGTTGCGAATGATCTGCGGGGGAGTGATCTGGTCCTTGGCCATCTTAGGCAGATGGCCCTTGGAGGCTTCGACCAGCTCGTGGGCTCCGCCGCCGCCACCACCACCCATGGACTGGTTGAGCTTCATGGTGAGGGGAATGAAGGGCTTGATGTTCGCCTCGTCAAGCCTTTGCTTCCTCTGAATGGCTCGGGTACGCCACTGCGCGTAGAAGAAAAACAGGATGAGCCCGATGATGACGACGTGCGCCACGATGGCCAGGGCGCTTGACTTGACATCCCGCTTGACCGCCATGGGGTCGGCCACAGCGACCGGCTTGGAGGTGAGCTCGAGGGGCGGCAGCTTCTTCGGAAAGAACAGGTCCTGAATGCCGGTTCCGAGGGTCTTCCAGACAGGCTCGGTCCGGGTCGGATCTTCAACTTCGATGGGCTTCGAAGTGAGATCGAGGGGCGGGAGTTTCTTAGGGTAAAAGACGTCGTGGATGCTGGTGGCGAGCGACTTCCAGACCGACTCCTCTACCTCAAGATCTTCGACTGCGACTGGCTTAGAAGTTAACTGAAGCGGGGGTTGCTTCGAAGACGAAAAGGCGTCTCGCAAATTGGAGATGAGCGAGGACCACATGGAACCGCCGGTCTCAAGCAGAAATTCGGGCTCTTTTTCTGCTGGCCGTGTTGTTTCTGGATCTGGTTCCAGTTCAGGAGGTGTCAAAAGCTGATTGCCCATATTGCTCTGCCGGAGGGCGGCCCTGCGGCTATCTCTCCATTATGGATGACTGTTGGCCTGCTTGTCTTGCCTTGTCTCAACCGGGGGGTTGCTATTTTTGGTTGGACGCGCGGGCGGCGACGCGGGCTGTCCCAGCGCCACCAAGTATAGACGTGATCGGGGCCCTTAGGTCACTGAATCGAAGAAGAATTCGATCCAGACGATACAATTAGACTTTACCCCACTCATGATGACTACGAAAGCAACGACGTCCCCAGCGTCCGGTTCCGGCATGGACGCTTTGAGCGCCTCGGATCGCCCGGAAAAGAAGCTGGAACTAAAGTCCACCCTGACGCTTCCGGAGACGAAGTTTCCGATGAAGGCGAATCTGCCCCAGAACGAGCCGGCCAGACTGAAGCAGTGGAAGGACTCGGGCCTGTATGAACAGATTCGGGCAGCGCGAAAAGGGTCACCGAAATACATCCTGCACTATGGGCCTCCCTATGCGAACGGGCCAATCCATCTTGGACATGCGCTGCAGAAGTGCATCAAGGACTTTATCCTCAAGTCGAAGACCATGGCGGGATTCGATGCGCCGCTGGTGCCGGGTTGGGATTGCCATGGGCTGCCGATCGAGATCAAGGTCGACGAGAAGCTGGGGCGCAAGAAACTGGAGATGCCGGCGCTTTCAGTGCTGAAGGCATGTCGTGAATACGCGCAGAAATTCATCGACCTGCAGCGGAGCCAGCTGGTGCGGCTGGGGGTGTTCGCATACTGGGACAAGCCTTATTTGACGATGTCGAAACCGTACGAGGCACGGACGCTCGAGACTTTCTACGACTTTTTCGAGAAGGGCTTCGTCTACAAGGGCCTGAAGCCGGTGTACTGGTGTCTGCACGATCGCACTGCGCTGGCGGAGGCCGAGGTCGAATACGAGATGCATACCAGTCCGAGCGTATATGTGCGTTATGGGCTGACAAGTGATCCGGCGGCGATCGATCCGGCGCTGGCGGGCAAGCAGGTGTGGACGATCATCTGGACGACGACGCCCTGGACGTTGCCGGCGTCGCTGGCGGTGGCGTTTCATCCCGAGTTTGATTATGTGGCGCTGGAGCAGGACGGAGAGGTGTACATCGTCGCCGAGGCGCTGGCGGCAGCAGTACGCGAGGCCTGCAAACTCGAAGGCGCGAAGGAAATCGCAAAGTTTAAGGGCGCGAAAATGGAGCGGGTAACGTTCAAACATCCCTTCCTGGAGCGCAGCGTGTTGGGAGTGAATGCCGAGTACGTGACGGCGGATGCGGGAACGGGCGCAGTGCATACGGCTCCGGCGCATGGAGCGGACGACTTTTATACTGGCGCGCAGTACGGGCTCGATCAGACGTGCAACGTGGATAACGAAGGCCGACTCAGGAACGGGCGTTCCGAGTGGGAGGGTATGACCGTCTTCGAGGCAAACGAGCCGATCATCGAAGTGGTCAAGGCGACAGGCGCGCTGATGGGGCGGAGCGATATTTATCATTCGTATCCGCACTGCTGGCGCTGCCACAATCCGGTGATCTTTCGGGCGACAGAGCAGTGGTTCATCAGCATGGAGACTCCGCTGAAGAGCCCGGATGGTCCGGACACAACGTTCCGGCAGCGGGCTCTGGGTGAGATCAAGCGAGTGAAGTGGGATCCGGCGTGGGGCGAGGAGCGCATCTGGAACATGATTGCGACCCGGCCCGACTGGTGCATCTCGCGGCAGCGGATCTGGGGCGTGCCCATTGCGGTGTTCCTGTGCAATAAGTGTCACGAGCCGGTCAGGGATCCGGCGGTAAACCGGAGCATCGTTGCACTGTTCGAGAAAGAAGGTGCCGACGCGTGGCACAAGTATTCCGCCGAGGAGCTTCTGCCTGCAGGTACGACGTGCGAAGGTTGCGGGGCGGTACAAGATGAGGTCGGGCTGCCGGCTTTCCGCAAGGAGATGGACATTCTGGATGTGTGGTTCGACTCGGGGATCAGCTGGAATGCGGTGCTGGTGGGCAATTCGAAGCTGGCGTTTCCGGCGGACCTGTACATCGAGGGCGCCGACCAACACAGAGGATGGTTCCACTCGTCTTTACTGTGTTCGGTCGCGGTTAAAGAGACCGCTCCCTACAAAAATGTTGCGACGGTGGGTTGGACGCTGGACGAGCAGGGTCGGGCATTTTCGAAATCTCTGGGAAACGGGGTCGATCCGGTGGATATTGCCGACCGACTCGGGGCGGAGATCGTGCGGGTGTGGACGGCGAGCGTGGATTTCCGCGAAGACGTGGCAGCCAGCGAGAACCTGATGCAGCGTGCGGCTGAGAGCTATCGCAAGCTGCGCAATACCTTCAAATATCTGCTGGGAAATCTGCACGGATTCGATCCGGCGCAGGACGCTGTGAATGACGAAGAGCTGTTGCCGCTCGACCGTTACATGCTGGCGCGGACGCGCGAACTGACGGAGAAGGTCCTTGCCTGGTATGAGCAGTTCGAATTTCACCGCGTGTTTCAGGCGATCAACGAATTCACGATCGTCGATCTGTCGGCGCTGTATCTCGATTTGCTGAAGGACAGGATGTACACGTTCGCTCCAGTGAGTGCGGAGCGGCGGTCGGCCCAGACAGTGATGTGGAAGATCACCGAAGCGCTGGTTCGGCTGGTGGCTCCGATTCTGAGCTTTACGGCGGATGAGGTTTGGGGTTATCTGCCGAAGGTTGAAGGACGGGCGGCGAGCGTGCACCTGGCGTTGTTTCCGAAGCCGGAGGAGATTGCGGCGGAACAGGATGAAGCGGTGATGGCGGACTGGGCCGAGCTTCTGCGGGTGCGCGATGAGGTACTGAAGAGTCTCGAAGAGGCCCGCAAGGACAAGCGCATCGGCAAGGCGCTTGAGGCGAAGGTCATGATCGAGACGGGTGCGGATACCAGTATTTTGCTGGCACGATACGCATTGGCACTGAAGGAACTGCTCAATGTATCGGAGGTCGAGCTAGTATCCGGCGAAGGACTCGCAGTGACGACACTGCCCGCCGACGGCGTGAAGTGCGAGCGTTGCTGGAACTATCGGCTGGACACCAATCAGTACGGTCCGTGGCCGGTGGTATGCGGGCGGTGCCGCGAGCAGTTGGACCTGATGGGCTATGGGTCGCTCGAGGAGTCGGCATGAGCCGGGTTCGGGATTGGCGGGTGTGGTTGCTCGGTGTTTCGGCCCTGATTGTCTTGCTCGATCGCGTTACGAAACACTGGGTCGCTCGACATGTGCAGGAGGGCGATGCCATTACGGTGATCCCTCGGGTATTTCGCATTACGCATGTGGAGAATCCGGGCGCGGCGTTCAGCCTCTTCACCGATTCGCCGCATCCCGAGCTGATGCGATGGATGCTGATCGGGTTCTCGCTGCTTGCGGCCATTGTGGTACTGATCGTACTGGTGCGCATCGGCCGCAGGTTCTCGCTGACGGCGCTTTCTATGGCGCTGGTGCTGGGCGGGGCTCTCGGGAATGTGTGGGACAGGATTCGCTACGGCACGGTCGTGGATTTCCTCGAGGTCCACATCGTGCACTACCACTGGCCAGACTTCAACGTCGCGGATTCGGCGATCGTAATCGGCGGCATTCTGCTACTGCTTGATTCGCTGCTTTCGCCCTCGGCGGCGAAAGAGGAAAGCGCCAGGTCTGGCGCACCGGAACACACGACCCGGGCCTGACGAGCCCCAAAAACGCGCAATGGATATTGCGGATTTTCGCCGGATCGCACTGAGCCTCGATGGCGCGGAGGAAGGTTCGCACATGGGCTCGCCGGATTTCCGCGTCGGAGGCCGGATCTTTGCGACTCTCGCCGCGCAGGACCAGGGTTACGGCAACCTGATGCTGACTCCGGAGCAGAAGTCGGCGTTTGTGGAAGAGATGCCCGAGGTGTTTGTGCCGGTCAAGGGCGGATGGGGAAGGAATGGCGCGACTCACGTCGTTCTGGCGAAGGCCAACGAGGACCTTCTGCGCGGCGCGCTACACACGGCGTGGGAACTGCGCCGCAAGGCGAATGAAAAGACCCCGGCGAAGAAGACACGATCCGGCGCGAAGAGATAGGCTGATTGAATTCTCATGAAACTCCGTATTCTCGCGTTGATCTGGGTTGTTGCGACATGTCTGATCGGTAAGGTTGGCGCGCAGGCGACGCATGCACAGCCCTCCGAACCAAAGCAGCTGGTCATCATCGATACGGATATCGGGGACGATATCGACGATGCGTTCGCGGTCGGGCTGGCCGTTCAGAGTCCCGAGTTCAGGATTCTGGGCATCACGACGGCCTTCGGAGATACGAAGCTGCGGGCGCGGCTCGCGGTACGGATGCTGGATGCCGTCGGGCGCAGCGATATCCCCGTAACTGCCGGCGTGGAGACGGCTCCGCGTACGAAGTTCACGCAGTCCGAGTATGCGGAAGGCGGCGATGCGAAGCGGGTGCAGCCAGGTTCGGCGCCGGATTTCATCCTCGACCAGATTCGCAAGCATCCGGGCGAGATTACGCTGATTGCGATCGGGCCGCAGACCAACCTGGGAGCGGCGATTGACAAAGACGCGGCGACGTTTCGCAAGCTCAAGCGAATCGTGATGATGGGCGGGTCGGTCTACAAGGGGTACAGCGGCGGCGCGCCCGAGCCGGAGTGGAATATTTTGTGCGATATCCCGGCGGCGCAGATGGTCTTTGAGTCGGGCGTTCCGCTGAACGTGATGCCGCTCGATGCGACCATCCTGAAGCTCGATGCCCCTGACCTCAAGAAGCTTTTCGACTACGCCTCGCCGTTGACGAAACAGATCGCGGAGCTTTACCGCGAATGGGGCAAGCCAACGCCGACGTTATTCGATCCGATGGCGGTGGGATATGCGGCGAATCCGGAGCTTTGTCCAACGACGCCGCTGCACCTGAGCGTAGACGATAAGGGCTTCACGCGGCCCGGTCCGGGTGATCCGAATGCACAGGTGTGTTTGAAGTCAGATCCACAAACCTTCTTCCCGTTTGTGATGTCACGGTGGGTGTCGCCGCTTCGGTCAGGTATTGTCTTAAAGCGATCTGGGGGCGCGGCGGCACGGGTTGCCGCAGGGCGCTGAGCACCTATAATCAAACTGGGGCTCTTTGTTTTCCCGCTGGATTTTTCAACTGGTGGGTAGGCCGCCGTTTTTTACAGCAAAACCAGAGAAAGCGTGTCCTTTTCAGTTGTGCTCAGGGTCGCCGCTCCCTGTTGGTCGCGTCGACTTGAGGATCGTGGCTTCGGGATGGACATTCTCTGGTTTTGCAGTAGCTTAGAGGGAAGTTTTTGAAGGACCAGATCATCATCCGCGGAGCGCGGACCCACAACCTTAAAAACATCGATTGCACGATACCGCACGGGACGCTGGCGGTGGTTTCAGGCGTGTCGGGCTCGGGGAAATCCTCGCTCGCGTTCGATACGGTCTATGCAGAGGGTCAGCGGCGCTATGTGGAGTCGCTGTCGGCATATGCGCGCCAGTTTCTCGAGCGGATCGAGAAGCCGGATGTGGATCTGATCGATGGGCTGGCTCCGGCGATTGCCATAAAGCAGAAGAATTCAACGCGGAATCCGCGGTCGACGGTGGCTACGGCAACAGAGATCTACGACTACATGCGCCTGCTGTGGGCGCGGTGCGGCACAGTGCACTGCGTGGTCTGCGATGGCGTGGTCCGGCGCGACACCGTGGATGAAATTGCCGAGGCGGTGCTTGCGCTGGGTGAAGGCACGCGGCTGCACGCGATCTTTCCGGTGACTCCCAGCTCGCGGCCTGCGCCGGCGGCGGAGACCGCTGCTGAAGAGCCGGAGAAACCCACCCGGCGTGGCAGAAAGCCGGCTAAGAAAACTACAGAAAAGCTAAACGTATCTCCGTTAACCGATGCGTTGAAAGACCGGCTAACTGATCTGCGCAAGCGCGGATTCAACCGGCTGTACCAAGACGGACGAATCTTCGAATTCTCGACGCCGGAGTCGTTGCTGGAAATCAATTTCGCCCTGCCGGTTTTCGTGCTGGTGGATCGCATCGTGGTGTCGGCGGAGAATCGCGCGCGCATTGTGGATGCGGCGGAGATTGGCTATCGCGAAGTGGGAGAGATCCTGTTCGAGATTGTCCCGCGCGAGAGCGACGAGGTGGAGCGCGAACGGATGCGGTTTTCGGCTGCGTTCGAGTGCAAGAACTGCCACCGGCTGTATCGGGAGCCGGAGCCGCGGCTGTTTTCGTTCAACAATCCGTTTGGGGCATGTCCGCGCTGCCAGGGATTCGGCAACACGATCGACTTCGACCTCGACCTGATTATTCCCGACAAATCGAAGACATTAGACCAGGGCGCGATTGATCCATGGAACCGGCCGAAGTACCGGTCGTATTTCACGGAGTTGAGGAAAGCGGCGAAGCAGCATGGCATCCCGATGGACGTGCCGTGGTACGACCTGACTCCTGATCAGCAGACGTTTGTGCTCGATGGCTTTGGGGACTTTATCGGCGTGCACCGATTCTTCGAGCATCTGGAGCGCAAGAAGTACAAGCTGCACGTGCGAGTGATGCTGTCGAAGTATCGCGGGTATGCGCTGTGTCCGGAGTGTAAGGGGCAGCGGCTGCGAGCCGAGGCGCGAGCGGTGCGCGTTGGCGACGGCAAATGTACGCGGAACATCTGCGAGGCGGCATCGCTGACGATCCGGGCTGCGAAGGAATTCTTCGAAGGCATTACGCTGACGCCGATGCAGCAAGAGATTGCAGGGAGCATACTGCACGAAATTCAGCAGCGGCTGCATTTTCTTGATGCGGTCGGGCTGGACTACCTGACGCTCGACCGGCTGGCGTCGACACTCTCGGGCGGCGAGTCGCAGCGCATTCAACTGGCGACGTCGCTGGGATCGCAGCTTGTGGGGGCGCTCTACGTGCTGGACGAGCCTTCGATCGGGCTACACACGCGCGATACGTCTAAGCTGATCCGGATTCTGGAAAACCTGCGCGACCTGGGCAATACAATTCTCGTGGTTGAGCACGATCCGGATGTGATTCGGTCGGCAGATTATCTGCTGGATCTGGGACCGGGCGCGGGCGAGTTCGGCGGGCGCGTGCTCGCGGCGGGTACTGTATCGGAGGTCGAACGGAATTCTGATTCCATTACCGGCAAATATCTTTCCGGCCAACTCACGATTCCTGTACCGACGCGGCGGCGCGAGCCAGGAGGACCGAAGGACTGGATCCGGATGCGGGGGGCACGGGCAAACAACCTGCGGGGGCTAGATGTGGACATTCCACTGGGCATGCTGGTGTGCATCACGGGAGTGTCGGGGTCGGGCAAGTCGACGCTGGTCCACGAAGTGCTGTATCGGGTCATTTCGCACCAGCTCGGCAAAACGGAGGGCAGCGACCCGGCGAATGTGTACCGGGAGATCAAGGGCACCGAGCGGTTGAACGATATCGTGCTGGTGGATCAGGCGCCGATCGGTCGGACTCCGCGGTCGAATCCGGTGACGTATATCAAGGCGTTCGATGCGATTCGTGAGCTGTTCGCGGCGCAACCGGAGGCGCAACGGCGTGGGTACAGCGCGGGACATTTCTCGTTCAACGTGCCTGGCGGGCGGTGCGATGTTTGCGACGGCGACGGAACGGTGACCGTGGAGATGCAGTTTCTGGCAGACGTGGAGCTGCCCTGCGAAGAGTGCGGCGGCACGCGGTATAAGGCGAGCGTGCTGGAGATCCGGTACAAGAACAAGAACATTCATGAAGTGCTGCAGATGACGGTCAAAGAGGCACTGCGGTTCTTTGCCGGGCAGAACAAGATCGTCGAGAAGCTGGCTGTGCTGGACGAGGTGGGCCTAGGTTATGTGCGGCTCGGGCAGTCGGCGACGACGCTTTCGGGAGGCGAGGCGCAGAGGGTGAAGCTGGCGGCGCATCTGGCTTCGGTGCGGGCGAACGGCGGCGGTGACACCCGAAAGCAGCAGAGCCTGGTCATGTATATCCTCGACGAGCCGACGACGGGGCTGCATTTTGATGATGTAAGCAAGCTGCTGACGGCTTTCCGCAAGCTGATCGACGGCGGCGGGTCGCTGGTGGTGATCGAGCACAACCTGGACGTGATCAAGTCGGCGGACTGGGTGATCGACCTGGGACCCGAGGGCGGCTCGGCGGGCGGGCAGATCGTGGCGGCGGGAACTCCGGAGCTGATTGCACAGAACGAGTTTTCGCACACGGGATTCTGGCTGAACAAGGTGTTGACGGCACGGCGCGAGGCCGTGAGCGAAGTGGTGGCGTAAATGCGATTGGGCTGGATGGCGGGGGCAGCTCTCGCCATTGTAGGCGCGGTGGGAGCGTGGGGGCAGGCGGCCCAGCTGCCTCCGGGAACGGGGGTTGAGGATCAGCCGGCAAAGATAGCGGAGAATAGTCCGCTGGGCCAGGCAGAAGCGGCGATCGACGGCAAAAATTACGGCAAGGCGCGGGGCCTGCTCGATGCGTACCTTGCGGCGCATCCGGCTGACGCGCGGGCCCTCTTCGATCGCGGATACTGCGACGATGCGGAGGGTCATGCCGAGGCGGCCGAGGCATTTTACCGGAAGGCGATCTCGGCTGATCCGAAGCAGTTTGAGGCGCGGCTGGCGCTCGGACTGCTGCTGGCGCAGGCGGGGTCGGCTGATGCCAAGGCTGAACTCGAGTCCGCAGTCACTCTGGAACCGAATCCGCCCAACCCTGCCGCCAAGGCCCAAGCTTACCGGACACTAGCCCGGCTGCTGAGGGAATCCGACCCCGACAAGGCGAAGCAGGACCTAATTGAAGCCTTGAAATTATCTCCGGAATCAATAGAAGATACGCTACTTACGGCAGAAATAGCTGAGGCCGAGGGGGACAAGACCGTGGCCGAGGAGGCGTATCGGCGGGTGCTGAAGATCCAGCCCGAATCCTCGGCGGCGATGGCTGGACTGGCCCATCTGCTGCTCCAGGAGAAGAAGTATGCCGAGGCAGAGCCGCTGTTGAAGTCCGCGCTGGCGCGGGACCCGGATGATCCGGCGCTGAATGCTCAGCTTGCGGCGCTGCTGGGGGCCGAGGGCAAGACGGACGAGGCGGTAGGGGCGCTGGAGAAGCTGCACAATCTCAAGCCGAACGACCGCGAGATCGGCATGATGCTGGCGGATGCCTATGTCCAGAGTCAGGACTACGAAAAGGCCGACGCGGTCTACTCAAATCTGCTGTCCGGCGCTCCGAACGATGCCGAAGTGGCATCAGCGCGGGGCCAGGTTCTGATTCGGGAACAGAAGTACGCAGAGGCGCTGGAAATGTTTCAGCGCGCGGTGAAGATAAGGCAGGATGATTCCGATGCGTGGGGCGGGATCGCATTTGCGGCGTCGAAGACCGGGCAGTTCCAGCTGACCGTAGATGCCCTTACGATGCGATCAAAACTCGTTTCGGATACTCCCGTTACTTACTTTTTATGGGCAACAGCCTACGATAATCTTCATCAATACAGGCAGTCGGTGGAGTACTATCAACTGTTCCTCAAGTCAGCTGTTGGGAAATTCCCTGACGAGGAGTGGCAGGCAAAGCAACGACTGGCAGTCCTCGAAAAGAACAAGTAGCGGTTGACGTTCCCCGTGGCGCCCTGAGGAGGTGCATCCATGCGGTTCGTTCTGGTAGTTGCACTCGCTACGCTTGCCGTACCCCCCGCGGCACTCGCGGCTTCGGACAAGGTTCTTGATCAGAGGGAAATGGCTGCGCTTGAAGCCAAGGCAGCGCAGGCCGCCCCCAAGGAACAGTGTTTTCTCTATGCGGAACTCGCGCATTCCATGGCCGAGCTCGCAGGTCAGCAGCTTTCTGCAGGCGACACCGCGAAGGCATCGGCCTCTCTCAAGGCAGTACAGATGTACGCCGAGAAGATTCACATGGGCGTCGCCGATGATGCGCGCAAGCTGAAGAATGCCGAGATCATGATGCGGCATACGGCTTATCGGCTGAAGGAACTGATGCTGGGCGCCCCGCTGGAAGACCGTCCAACGCTCGAGTCGACGCTGAGGCAGCTCGACCAGGTAGAGGCGGAGATGATGTTGCAGGTGTTCAAGCGCTAAGGCATCCTTCATCCAAGCATCTCTATCCCGGCAAGGGACACCTTTGCTCCTCATCCAGTCGAACGAAAATCAAACTTCGGGATCCTACCAGCGAAGACGTAAGCGATCCTGTCTTGCTTCGCAATGCCGTGACACATGATCTGACGTCGGCAAAGGTCAGTGGTCCATGAATATTAGGTCGGAGCGGGCGTGCTCTTTGCGGATGACGCGTTTTTACTCCGCTCGCAGCGCATCGACGGGATTGACAGACGCAGCCCGGCGAGCGGGGATGAAGCTTCCGACCAGCGCGGAAAATCCGAGCAGCAGCGCAACGCTGGTGAGAGTTAGCAGGTCCCAGGACCGGACACCGAAGAGCAGCTTCCCCATAAATGTTGCAGCGGCGATGGAGCAGGCGAGTCCGGCGGCGACGCCGAGGACGGTCAGCAGGCCGGCTTCCTTGAGGATGAGCTGGTACACCGAGCTGCGCTGCGCGCCCAGCGCCATCCGCACGCCGATCTCGCGCGTGCGCTGGCTGACGGAGTAGGCGATGACGCCGTAGAGGCCGACAACGCCGAGGAGGAGCGCGAGCGCGGCGAAGCCTCCTACCAGGCAGGCAGCAGAGCGCTGGATGTATGCGGTCGGCGAGTCATTGATCCGCTGCATCATACTTTGTTCATTGCGAGTGCCGATGTTGGGATCGACCTTGCGGATCGCATCGACGAGCGCGGGCAGGACCGACTGCTCAGCCTGCGAAGTGCGGACAATCACCTCTAAATAGTTGTCTGGATCCTGATTGAATGGGTGGTAGACAGCGGGCCAGATTTCTTCATCTAGCGAACTCTCGCGGATATCGTCGACGACCCCAATAACCTCACGCAAAGAGTCCGGAGCGAGATCGGTGCCCCCGATCTTTTGGCCGATGGGATTTTCGCCAGGAAAGTATTTTTTTGCCAGCGCCTGGTTGATAACGACGACTTTCGGTTTGGTCGCGTCCTCAGAGTCGGTGAAGAAGCGGCCGCTGATCAGGCGCGCCTTGATGGTGGCGAAATAATCCGCGCTGACATCCCTCTCGTTGACCTCGTTGTGCTCGCCATTATACGGATGGCCCTTGATTCTTATCCATGTAGTGTTACCGTTGCCGCTGACAGGCGGATCGCTTGTGGTGGCTGCGTATTGCACGCCGGGAAGGACTTGCATCTTGCTGAGGATCTGTCGGACGAGCTGTACCTGCTGCTCGGGTTTGGCATAGGTTTTTTCGGGCGCCCCAGCTTCAAGCATAGCGAGATGATCTGGCTGAAAGCCAAGCTCCACGTGAAGCAGGTGGTAGAAGCTGCGGACGATCAGGCCGGCTCCGACGAGAAGCACGACTGCGATGGCGAGTTCAATGACAACCAGGTTCGAGCCGAAGCGACGCCAGACGGTTCCAGCCGCGCCACGGCCTCCCTCGGCGAGATCGGCGCGCAAGTTTGACGAGGACAAGCGAACTGAGGGCGCGAGCGAGAAGACGACGACCGCAAACAAAGAAACGAAGCCGGCGAATCCAAGCACACGCGGGTTGAGTGACATGCTTTGCAAATACGGCATGTAGTCGAGCACGTCAGTGGGGATGAGGCGAAGAAGCAGGTTCATTGTTCCCCATGCTGCGCCCAGCCCGAGAGCGCTGCCGGCGATCACCAGCACCAGCGCCTCAGTGACCCACTGCAGCACAAGACGGCCGCGGGATGCGCCCAGAGCGCCGCGCAAGGCCATCTCGCGGCGACGATTTTCTGCGCGCACGAGCAGCAGGTTGGAGACGTTGACGCAGGCGATGAGAAGGAGCAGGGCGGCTCCGCAGAAGAGGACGAGGAAAATGGGACGGACATCGCCGACGATGGCATCGCTGAGCGGGACAACGGCAGCGCCCTGCCCGCGATTCGAATCCGGATACTGCTTCTCCAGCTGCACGGCAATGGACTTCATGTCGGCCAGGGCGGTCTTGACTGTAACGCCGTCCTTGAGGCGGGCGACTCCATAGAGGTTGTGGCAACTGCGGCGCTTCTCGCAGCCGTTCAGCTCCTGAATGGGTGTCCAGAAGTCGGCGCGTCCGCGCAAGGCGAAGTGGAATTCACGCGGCAGAACCCCAATGATGGTGGTAGGAGTCCCGTCCAGCGTCGCGATTTGACCGACGATGTCGCTGCGGCGCCCGTAGCGCTGCTGCCACGTGGCCCAAGTGATGAGCGCGGTGCGCGGAGCGCTGGGCGAATCTTCGCCGGGGCGGAAGTTACGGCCGAGAATCGGCGTCACGCCGAGGGTAGTGAAGAATCCGGCGGAAACGCGGGCGCCCATGACAGGTTGAACGCCCGAAGGAGTGTTGAGGAGAAAGCCGGCACCAGTCCACACATCAAAGTCCGTGAACACTTTCTGCAGCTTCTTCCAGTCGTGATAGTCCTCCCAGGAAAGATTGGAACGCGGGAAGACCCGGACGCTTTCGGCAACATCGGCTAGGCGCGTGGGATCCTTGTACGGCAGCGGCTTGATTAAGGCGGCATCCACGAATGCGAAGAGGGCGAGGCAGGCGGCGATGCCGAGGGTGAGCATGAGCACGGCGGTCAGGGCGAACCCGGGATTCTTGCGCAACTGCCGCAGCGCGAAGCGCGAATCCTGCAGGAGGACTTCTCCTCGAAAGGAGACGACTTCCCTGCTCTGCTCGTGGAGACGCGTGTCGTTGCCGAACTGGCGGCGAGCGGCGTGGTGTGCGACCTCGAGAGACATGCCGTCGGATTGGAACTCCATTGCCTGCTGCTCGCGATGGAAGCGCATTTCCTCTTCGAGTTCGGCATCGAATTTGCGGCGGCGGATGAGGAAACCGACTTTGCGGAGGAAGCGGGCGACGGCATTCATAGAAGTTCCTATGCGCCCTGGAGGACGCGGGTGATGGCGGCGATCATCTGCTCGAACTGCGAGAGCTCGTGACTAAGCTGCGTGCGGCCTGCGGCGGTCAGCGTGTAATAGCGGGCGCGGCGATTGGTCTCGGTTGACTTCCACTCGGCCTTCACCCAGCCCTGCAGGAGCAGCCGCTGCAGCGCGGGATAGAGTGACCCCTCTTCGACAGTCAGGATGTCGTCGGAAAGATTCTTGATAGAAAGCGCGATTCCGTAACCGTGGAGCGAGCCACGGGTGAGGGTTTTGAGAATTAGCATGTCGAGGGTTCCGGGGAGCAGATCAGTCTTTCTAGCCATTGGGCAGATATATAGGCTGTCTATGGATAGAAAGTCAATGCAAAGATCGCGTTTGTGACGAATGGCTCCCGGGCTCGATGAAAATCATGACTACAGGACCTGATTCCAACTGCCGTGCTGTTGGCTGTTTTGCGTCCTCTCCGGAAGTAGCCCCGGCGCCTTTGCAATGAAAGACGCCGGGCCAGGAGGAACGTAGTCTACTTGACTACGGATTGAAACAGCGGAGACTGCAACAGAGCCTGGAACTGGCTGTCAGAGGAAGCAAAACGAACCTGCAGCTGTCCGGCGCTGGAGTCGATGGTGGTTGCGTCAACGGCGGTCTTTTCCGCGGGCGAGCCGCTCACTTTCTTGTACATCGCGGCGGCGTTGAGCAACGACGAGAGCGTGGCAGCAGTAAAGGTGTCAGGCGTGGCAACATCGAGCGAGAACTTCACCCCGTTCTGGAAGTTCATCGTGTAACGCGAGCTGAGCAGGCGCTTCTTCACCTGGTCGTAGTCGGTAAGCTGAGAGGCTTCACCAAGCAGGGTGCGCATCATGTACTGCGTCCCCTTCTGGTCGAGGATGCTCCAAAGGGGCTCAGTGTCGACACCCGTCATCTGGGCGAGCATTTCCTGGTTGGTGAGCAGGTTGGGAGCGAGACCGTCCCGTGAATCGAGAGCCGGTTTTAGGGAGTCGCTTGAACCGAAGACCATGGTGGTGGGGTTGAGAAACGTTACAAGCATGCCGCTCGATCCCATGGGATAGAGCCTGTTGGTGCGGTACAGAGTCGACTTGACCTTGTTTTTCCTGAAGTTTGCCAGAATATCGGCGAGTGAGAACTGGCCCTGGGCGATGCCGATCATTTTGACGCTGTCTCCCTGGCCGGATCGGTAGGCAGCGAAGGCCAGTTCTTCGACGTCGTGGTTCTCATTGAGGCCGGAGGTCTTGAGGGCCTGCTCGAGCTGCTTCAGCTCAGGGGGGAGGATACGGGCCTTGAGATCCATCGCGGCAGGTGAGTTCTGCATGGCGCGATAGTCGACCACAATGATCTGCTGAACGTCATGCGGGATAGCGGTGCGCGCATCGCTGTCAAGCTGCGCGGCCGCGGCCAATGGGGTAAGGGTCGCGGCGGCAGCGGCAAGTAGAGAGCCCATCGCGAACTGTTGAATCCTGGTCGTGAACTTCACTTTGGTTTTCCTTGCCTCCGGAGAAACGGCGGGCACCGGGCCCTGTCTTTTATCAGTAATGACCACAGTCTTCATTTTAGACGCGAGGCCGGACCGGAGAGCACCGGCCAGGCCAGCGGGTGATTCAGTTTGCGCTCGAGGATTTTTTCCTCGGGATCAAACTCATGGAAATGACGCAGCCACTCGTCTTCGCGCTCGGCGGCAGCCGCAGGCACCAGGCCGATGAGCTCTCCGCGCGAGATGGCGACTCCATGGCGGGCGGCCTTCTGGCGGACCGCTTCGTAAACCTGACTAAGCGGAGTCTGGCGGAAGTCGGTGATGTTCATGGAGATCTGAGCCTCGCCGTGGGCGAGGACACCGATGGCCTTAACGCCGCCGAGGCCTCCCGAAGAGGCACGGATCTCGCGGGCGATGGTGCGGGCGACTGCCACGTCGGAGGTGTTGAGGTAGAGATTCCAGGCGATGAGGAAGCGACGAGCGCCGACCGCGCTGGCTCCGGCAGTGAGGTGAAGGTCGGGGCCACCGAGGTCAGGACGGCGGGCAACCTCGCGCTTAACGGCTTCGCGCAGGCCTTCGAACTGACCCTGGCGCACATTTTCCAGCAGGGCGCGATCGGGGCGCGCGGCGGCGGCCTCGTAGAAGTAGACGGGGATCTGGTGGCGCTTCCAGATCTCCGCTCCGGCCTGACGGGCGAACAGGGCGCACTGCTCGAGTGACATGTCGCGGACGGGCACGAAGGGGATGACATCCGCGGCTCCGATGCGGGGATGGACTCCGCGCTGGGTGCTGAGGTCGATGAGCTCGGCGGCACGGCCTGCACCACAGACAGCGGACTCGACCACAGCGGCAGGCGGTCCGACGATGGTGACGACGGAACGGTTGTGGTCGGAATCGCGGGAGAAGTCAAGCAGCGAAACGCCGTCTACTGCCATCGCAGCGACGATGGCTTCGACGATCTCCGGGTCGCGGCCTTCGGAGAAGTTGGGCACACATTCGATGAGAGAGTCGGGCATCTTCAGGGTACAGGCGCACGGAATAGGGCGCTGGGCTCAGGCAAGAAAGGTGTTGCTAATCCGAGATCCTGTTCCCTAATCCCTGCGTTCCTCACTTCCACCATGTGTAACCGATCTGGAATTGTACGCTTGCGTTGACGCCTGGGTTTCTGTCGCCCAAAGAGGCGCTGGAGATGTGGACCGCGTTGGCGGCGAAGTCGATCGAGCAGCGCGGCTTTACGAAGTAATGGAATCCGATTCCGAATTGCGGCGTGAAATTCCACACGCTCGTGCCGCCGGGCTGGCCGTGAGGGACGAGGATGTCGGGCGGATATTTGTGCGTGGTGTAGATCAGTCCTCCGGCTCCCTGCGCCCATGGAGCGAAGCGGCGACCTGGAGTCAGATCCCATCGGAGGATGATTGGCGTGATGCTGACGCCGGTGTAGGTTCCTCCGCCATAAGGGAGCTCGGCATAACCGGTCTGGCCATCGAAGATGTACTTCGTGACCGCGGTGTGCGGCGCCGGGGTGAAGGATTGCCAGTAAGGCATGAGTTCGCCCGCGTATTCAAACTGACCCCGCAGGATGCCGGGCCCATGAGGGTCGGTAATGACCTTGCCGAGTCGCCCTCCAGCGGAAAGGAAGCTGAAGTCGGAGCGATCGCCGGTACCGACGCCTCCCTGCAAAAATACGCCGATCTCCCAGGGACGCGTGGCCACGACAGCTTTGGCGGGCGCATCGTCAGGAGAAGGCCTGGTCTGAGCCGATGAAGTAAAGACTGTAGCGAGAGAAAAGGCGCTGAGAAGGCAAAAATCTTTCGTACGCAAAATCTAGCTCCGCAAAGGAAAGGCCGCCAGACGGCGGCCGATATTCAATGGCGCTGAGTTGGCTCAACCTGCTACTTCTTCGAGTTGCTTCGCGTCCATGTCGAAGTTCGAGTAGACGTTCTGCACGTCGTCGTGGTCTTCGAGCGCTTCAAGCAGCCGGATGCACTGCGCAGCAGGTGCGCCTTCGAGCTTGGTGTACGTGCTGGCCACCATCGTGATTTCGGACATGACGGTCTCGATCCCCGCATCGCGCACTGCCTGGGCGACCGCTTCGTACGCGCCGGGATCGGTGATGATTTCCCATGTATCGCCTTCGTCGTTCAGGTCTTCTCCGCCGGCTTCGAGCACAATGCCCATGAGCTTGTCCTCGTCGGCCACGCCTTTAGCGACGGCGATCACGCCTTTCTTCGTAAACATGAAGCGGACGGAATTCGGCTCGCCAAGGTTACCACCATTCTTTGAGAAGGCGTGTCGGATTTCGCTGACCGCTCGGTTGCGGTTGTCGGTGGTGCAGTCGACGATGATAGCAACGCCGCCGGGGCCGTAGCCTTCGAAGGAGATTTCTTCGTATATGGCTCCGGGAAGCTCGCCGGTGCCGCGCTGGACGGCGCGCTTGATGTTGTCGGCGGGCATGTTCTCGGCCTTCGCCGCCGCGATGGCAGTGCGCAGGCGCGGATTGCCATCGGGATCGCCTCCCTGGCGAGCGGCGATAGTGATTTCCTTGATCAGGCGCGTGAAGATCTTGCCGCGCTTGGCGTCAAGTGCGCCCTTCTTGTGCTTGATTGTGGCCCATTTTGAATGGCCGGACATAGCGAACCTCGAGAGCCCTGGTTGGATGAATTTTGCGGCGAAATGCTGGAAAACAATGCCGGTCAGAGCAACTGCCGCAACTACGCAGTATAACAGGCGCAAGCGCCTTCGCGTCGGGCGCGAAGAGCCGCACCGATTACGCCATGATGGTTCGAAGATATTGATAACTTGAGCGGATGCTGGCCAGCGGATTGCCCGGTGTCTGGTCCTGCTCGACAAAGTAGTACTCGATGCCCATGCTCTGCGCGGTGTCGATCACGGCTTTCCAGTTGATGCTGCCGTGGCCGATCTCGGTGAAATGAGATGAAGATTCGCCCATGTCGTACGAGGGCGGAAAGCCCGGTTTCCTGTCCTTGAGATGCAGCATGCGGACGCGCTTACCAAGCTTGTGCAACATCTCAACCGGGTCGAAGCCGGCCTGTGTGACCCAGTAGCAGTCCATTTCGAAGAAGACCAGGTTCGGATCGGTCTCGTCGAGCAGAACCTGGAAGCCGGTTTTGCCGTTGTTGTAAGGCTTGAATTCGTAATCGTGATTGTGAAACGCGAACTGCATTCCGGCATTCTGCACTAGCTTGCCCCACTCGTTGAATTGCCTGGCAGCGGCGCGAAAGCCCTCCCACGAGGATTGCATGTTTGGGAGCAGCATGGGACAAACCATCCAGTTGACCCCAAGCTGATTCGCATAGTTGATTTTTCCGGCAAGGCCGTCGTAATCAAAGTGACCGCTGGGAACGCTCAGACCAGCATCGCTGATCATTTGAGCCAGCTCTTTCGCCGGATGCGTGTAGAGGTTCCAGTAGGTCTCGACCTGCTGATAGCCGATAGCGCTGATCTGCTTGAGAATGCCAGGGGGATCTTTCTCAATCACGTTGCGAACCGTGTAAAGCTGGACACCAATCGGTCGATGCGGCTTTGCAAGACCACCCTGATTGTGGAAGGCCAACACCGGCAGCGCGGCTGCCGAAGACTTCAGGAAATTCCGGCGAGTAAGCATCACGCGAAGCATCATACCGAAACGGTTGATTCTGCGCTTTCTACAGGCAACCAGAAGATAAACTGTGCACCCTGCGATGGCCGACTGACGAGGTCGATGCCGCCGCCGTGGGCATCCAGAATAGCTTTGACAATAGCCAGTCCCATACCCGTCCCGGAGCTGTGGTCGCGCTGTTTGCGCCCGCGGTAAAACTTGCGGAAAATGAGGGACTTTTCGAACTCCTCGATGCCTGGGCCGAAATCTTCCACGCCGACAAGGAGGCGGGCATTCTCTATGCGGGCGGTGATGCATAGCGGCGATTCCGGCGGCGAGTACTTAACGGCGTTCTCGATCAGGTGGCGCAGCACTCGGCGAACCAGTCTGCGATCGAGCCGCACTGGAGGCAGATCGTCTGCGACCTGCACTTCGACAGAGCGGTCACGGAGCAGAGGCTGCGCTTCCTCGAGAGCGAGAGCGATGATCTCGCGGATCCGCTCCGGCTTTGCCTGTACATGAATGCTGGCGGCATCAAGCTGGGCCATCTCGATGGCCTGGCCAATGAGGCGATCGAGGCGCGCGCTCTCCTCATCGACGATGGCGTACATCTCGCGGCGCGCGGGTTCGCTCATCTCCGGCTGACTGAGCAGCGTAGTAGCGGCGGCGCGGATCGAGGTGAGCGGGGTACGCAGGTCGTGCGTAACGGAGTCGAGGAGCGCAGTATGCAGGCGCTCGCTCTCACGGGCGGCCTCCATGTGGCTGGTGCGCTCAAGGGCCGCCGCGCGCTCGAGGGCGATGGCGACAAGGCTTCCGATGGCCTCATAGATTTCGGTCGGTTGAGCGCTCGCACGAATGGCAACAGCGCCGAGCGATCTCATGCCGAGCACAAGCGGGATGATGTGAAGATCTCCGGTGGAGGAAACAGCGGGCTCAGGCGCTTCGGCGGCGCTCCTGAGATTGGCCAAGGGCACGAGTTCGTTGCCTGGATCGGAATAGTACGCGGTGTCTCCTTCGCGCACATACAGGGCGACGGCGCGAAAGCCGAAGATGGCCGCGGCAATCGACGGAGTAATGCGTGCTACGACACTGAGGTCGTCGTGCAGCAGAAGTTCCTGGCTGAATTCGTAAAGCTGCTGCACCTCGCGGCGGCGGCTCTCGGAGAGCTCAGCCTCATTGCGGGCACGGCTGGCGAGTTGGGTCACCAGGAGACTCGCGCCGAGAAAAGCGGCAAGTGCAACCAGATTTTGCGGATCGTTGACTGTCAAACGTCCGATCGGAGGAAGAAAGAAGTAGTTGTAGAGTAATGCGCAAAGAAACGAGAGATAGAGTGAATAGGCCAGACGCCAACGCGATGCGGCAATCAGGATCAGAGCCAAAAAGCTGAGAGCGACGGTGGTCTGGTTTACATGCAGGAGACTTCGAAAGAGGAATGTCAGCGCGAATGCAAGCAGCGTGAATCCGCCACCCCGAAACAACACCCAGCGGATTCTGGCTGTATTCTTTTGCATGACAGTGGCGATGATAAAGGATAGTCGATGGCCGAACGCATACTGGTCGTAGATGACGAAACACAAATTACGCGCGTACTGCGAGCAGCTCTGACCGCGCAGGGATACGATGTGCGCGCGGCGAACGACCCTGAGGAGGCGCTGCGCACCTTCGAGGAATGGGCTCCGGATTTGATGATCACCGATCTGATGATGCCAGGAATGACGGGCGTGGAGTTGTGCCGCGCAGCTCGAAGAATGAGCAAAGCGCCGATTCTGGTGCTGTCAGTGCGCGATCAGGAGCGGTCGAAGATCGAAGCTCTCGATGCGGGCGCGGACGATTATGTGACCAAACCCTTTGGCATACAGGAGCTGCTCGCGCGAGTGCGCGCGCATCTACGGCGGGCTCCGGAGCGCTTGACCGACGCACCGGTCGAAGTCGGAGATTTCGTGATCGATGTAGCAGCACATTCGACACTGCTGCGCGGACGTCCGATTCACCTGACTCCGAAGGAGTTCGACCTGCTGCTGCTGTTTGCGCGAAACGCCGGAAAGGTGCTGACGCACCGAACACTATTGACTTCAGTGTGGGGAGCACAGTCCGCACACCAGCCGGAATATCTGCGCGTCTTTGTGGGTCAGCTTAGAAAGAAGCTGCAAGGCGAAACGAAGAAGGAATATATTCAGACCGAACCATGGGTAGGGTATCGATTCCTGCCGGAGGGGGCCGAGTAATTGCGTCGGCAAATCTGGTCCCTTATGACTCCTTTATAAATTCCTTATCAGTGGCTTAGCACTGCAACGATCTACTAGATGTGCTGTGCTTATGAGGAAACACTTGCGAAGGATTTCAGGCTTAGGCAAGAACCTTCGCCTCCTTCTTATCCCCTTCCTGCTGCAGTCTGGAGGCGGACAAGCACAGACGGCGGGATCGGAAGAGATCCAGCAGCTTCGCGAGACGGTAAAGGCGCTTGAGAATCGTGTGGCGGCGCTGGAGGCCGAGCTTGAAAGAGAGCGCGGCGGCGGCAGCGGATCGAAGCACGACGGACCGGAAGCAGCCGCTGCTTTGGCAACCGCCGCGAACGGTCTGAAGAACCGACCCGGTCAGCTTGCGACACTCGCAGATTCGGTTCAGGAAACGGCCTCTGCTAATACCGCAAAGCCGCCGGTTGTTCCCACCGAACTTCCAGGCGGAGCGACGCTCAATTTTCTGTTTGACGGCTATTACGAATACAACTTCAACGAGCCGATCGGGCGAGTAAATTATCTGCGCGCCTACGACGTCTCCCACAATGCGTTCAGCATCAACCAGACCGGGCTGATTTTCGAACTTGCCCCCGATCCGGGCGCCCGGCGCCGCTACGGCATGCGGCTGGACCTGCAATACGGGCAGGCGACGGAGACGCTGCAGGGCAATCCGGCAAATGAGCGGCGACCAGAAATCTACCGGAACATCTATCAAGCATATGGCAGCTATGTCTTCCCCCTCCGGCGCGGCCTGCAGCTGGATTTCGGTAAGTGGGCCAGTTCCCTGGGAATCGAGGCGAACTACACCAAGGATCAGATCAACTACACACGGTCCTACTGGTTTTACGACCTCCCCTTCTATCACCAGGGCGTGCGGACCACCTTGCACATCAACGACAAGCTGACGGCTAATTATTGGGTTGTGAACGGAACCCAGCAATCCGAACCTGTGAATTCCTACAAAGACGAGCTGTTCGGCTTCAATTTCACGCCGAAAAAATCGATTAGCTGGACGGTGAACTACTACGTCGGCCAGGAGCATCCGGATAGCGTCTCGGCGACGAACTGCGGACCCGCTCCAATACAGCCGGGACTGTGCTATCAGGCCATCATCCCCGCGCCCAACGGCAAGCTGCATATCTTCGACAGCTACGCGACATGGAACGCCACTCCAAAACTTACGCTGGCTGGGGAAGCGGACTATGAGATTGAGCGGGAGTGGGCCAACGCCGCTCCGGGACAGTCCTCGGCGCCTTCACATACCACCGGAGGGGCCGGATATGTGCAGTATCAGTGGAAGCCAAGGCTGGCCCTCGCAGCGCGCGGCGAATATATGGCCGATCCGCAGGGGCTGTTCAGCAACGCAGGTCAGGCGCTCAAAGAAGTCACCGCGACCATGAAGTTCCAGGCCGCCGACAACCTCGACGCCTTTCTCGAGTACCGCTATGACTGGAGCAATCAGAAGTATTTCCTGACCGGCACGCCCGGCGTCTTCACCAACGCCCAGCCAACCGTCGCACTTGGACTGGTGTGGTGGTACGGAGGCAAGCAAGGCGCGTGGTGACAGGGAGAGAAGGACAGAGATGTTTGACTTACTAATGGCTGTATTTACTGTTGGGTTTTTCGTCATCGCACTGGCTTACGTAAAAGCGTGCGAACACCTGAAATAACGGATCCTGCAAGAACTATGAGTATTACCACGATCATTATCGTCATCCTTACTGTGCTGCTGCTTGGCTATCTCGTGGTGGCTCTTCTTTACCCGGAGAAATTCTGAATGACTGCGAATGGATGGTTCCAGTTCCTGCTGTACTTCGCGGTTCTGGTGCTTTTAATGCGCCCTCTGGGCATCTACATGACGCGGGTATTTGAGGGCCAGCGCACTTTTGCCGATCCGGTATTCAAACCGATCGAGCGCCTCCTGTATCGGCTCTTCGGCGTAAATGCTGAGGAGGAGATGAACTGGCGCGAGTACGCGGCGGCAATGCTGCTCTTCAGCTTTGTGTCCCTTGTGCTCACATACGCGATTGAGCGTGCTCAGCATTTTCTGCCCTGGAATCCGCAGGCTTTTCCGGGAGTGCCGCAGGCGCTGGCGTGGAATACAGCAGCTTCGTTCACCACGAATACCAACTGGCAGTCCTACGTGCCTGAAGTCACGATGAGCTATTTCACGCAGATGGTGGGGCTGGCTTATCACAATTTTCTGAGCGCCGCAGTGGGCATCGCCGTTGCCATCGGGCTGGTGCGCGGCGTGGCGCGAAAGCAGGCAAACACCATCGGCAACTTTTGGGTGGACACCACGCGCGCTCTCCTTTATGTGCTGCTGCCCATCTCGGTAATCCTCGGCCTCGTCTTGGTTTCGCAGGGCGTAGTGCAGAACCTGAAGCCGTACACCCAGGCGCAGACTCTCGAACACGCCACCCAGTCGATCGCGCAAGGCCCTGTGGCATCTCAGGAAGTAATCAAGATGCTGGGCACGAATGGCGGTGGATTTTTCAATACGAACAGCGCGCATCCGTTCGAGAACCCCACACCGTTCAGCAACTTTCTGGAAATCCTGGCCATATTTCTCATTCCCGCGGCGCTGACAATAACGCTCGGCAGAATGACGAAGTCGCCGGGACATGGATGGGCCGTTTTCGCCTGCATGACGCTGCTGTTTGCGGTGGCACTGGTGACTGTCTACTGGGCGGAATCGCATCCGCATCCTCTGCTGCACGGCGTGGATCAGCGCACGACAGCGCTGCAGTCGGGGGGCAACGAGGAAGGCAAAGAGGTGCGGTTCGGAATCGCGGGATCGTCGCTGTTTGCGACTGTGACAACCGACGCGAGTTGCGGGGCCGTCAATGGTATGCACGATTCGTTCACGCCGCTAGGCGGCATGGTGGTGCTGTCGAACATCATGCTGGGCGAGATTATATTCGGCGGAGTGGGTTCGGGCCTATACGGAATGCTGATCTACGTTGTGCTGTCGGTGTTCATCGCCGGGCTGATGGTCGGGCGAACACCAGAGTACCTGGGCAAGAAGATCGAAGCCTACGACGTGAAGATGGCGATGCTCTATGTGCTGATCTTTCCGCTCGTGATTCTAGTATTGGCCGCCGCATCGGTTCTTACTTCCGCGGGGCTCAATGGCATTACGAATCCAGGTCCTCACGGCCTGACCCAGATCCTCTATGCGTTCACTTCGGCGGCAGGAAACAATGGCTCGGCCTTCGCGGGGATCAACGCAAACACGAACTGGTACAACATCGGCCTCGGATTCACGATGCTTGTCGGGCGCTTTCTGATGATGGTGCCGATGCTGGCGCTTGCCGGCAACCTGGCGCTTAAGAAAAGCGTGCCACCGTCGCCAGGAACTTTCCCGGTGAATTCGTCCCTGTTCACGATTCTGCTCACGAGCGTGATCCTCATTGTCGGCGCGCTGACGTTCTTCCCAGCACTCAGCCTCGGACCAATTCTCGAGCACCTGCTGTTGCACCACGGAATGCTCTTTTAGGACATAGAAAGAACCATGGCACAAAGGCAAAATCTCTGGAACGCGGGCATTCTTCGCCAGGCAGTTATCGACTCATTCAAGAAGCTCAATCCTCGGGTGATGGTCAAGAACCCGGTGATGTTCGTAGTGGAGGTGGGCAGCGTGCTTACGAGTGCGCTGCTGATTCAGGACGCGGTGCGGCATTTGCCCATCGGCTTCAATCTGCAGATCACGTTGTGGCTCTGGTTCACGGTGCTTTTTGCCAATTTTGCCGAGGCAATGGCTGAAGGCCGCGGCAAGGCCCAGGCCGATACGTTGCGAAAAGCGAAGGGCGAGACGATCGCTTACCGGTACAAGAGTGACGGCACGCACGAGGCCGTCTCGAGTTCGCAACTTCGCGCCGGCGACGTGATTATGGTGCAGGCGGGCCAGTTCATTGCTGGCGACGGCGAAGTAATCGAGGGCGTGGCCTCGGTGGACGAGTCGGCGATCACGGGCGAATCGGCGCCTGTGATTCGCGAGGCCGGAGGCGACAGGTCGGCCGTCACCGGCGGAACGCGGGTGCTCTCCGACTGGATCAAGATCAGGATCACATCAAATCCCGGAGAGACCTTTCTTGACCGGATGATCGCTCTGGTGGAAGGGGCGAAGAGGCAGAAGACCCCAAATGAAATTGCGCTAAGCATTCTGCTGTCGGGGCTCACGATCATTTTTCTGCTGGCTGTTGCAACGTTGCAGCCGTTCGCCATCTACTCAACGGCTCCGCAGACGATCTTCGTTCTGGTATCGCTGCTGGTCTGTCTCATTCCTACGACGATCGGAGGACTCCTTTCGGCCATCGGCATTGCGGGCATGGACAGACTGGTGCAGTACAACGTGCTGGCAATGTCGGGTCGCGCTGTAGAGGCAGCGGGCGATGTGAACACGCTCCTGCTGGACAAGACGGGCACGATCACGCTCGGGAACCGGCAGGCGACAGAGTTCTTCCCTGCTCCAAATGTCAGCGCGGAGAGGTTGGCGGATGTAGCACAGCTTGCGTCGTTTTCTGACGAGACGCCGGAGGGCCGCTCGATTGTCGTGCTCGCCAAGGAGATGTACAACCTGCGCGGACGCGATCTTACGGGCATGCGGGTGGAGTTTGTTCCCTTCAGCGCACAGACGCGCATGTCCGGCGTCGACCTTCCTGGGTTGCAGATCCGCAAAGGATCGGCAGATGCAATTGCGAAGCATCTCGAAGAGCACGGATCGGGAATGCCTCGCAAGGTGAGCGACAAGGTGGAAGAGATCGCGCGCCTGGGCGGCACTCCGCTCGTAGTTTCTGAGAATTCGACGGCACTCGGTGTGGTTTATCTGAAGGATATTGTGAAGGGCGGGTTGAAGGACCGCCTGGCTCGCCTGCGCGCGATGGGCATTCGCAGCATCATGATCACTGGCGATAATCCTCTGACCGCGGCGGTCATTGCCCGTGAGGCCGGTGTGGATGACTTTCTCGCCGAGGCCAAGCCGAAGGACAAGATGGACCTGATCAAGCGCGAACAGGGCAAAGGCAAGCTGGTGGCGATGACCGGCGACGGCACCAACGACGCTCCCGCACTGGCGCAGGCCGATGTGGGTGTAGCGATGAACACGGGCACTCAAGCGGCGAAAGAAGCCGGCAACATGGTGGATCTGGATTCGAATCCTACGAAGCTGATCGAAATTGTGGAGATTGGCAAGCAACTGCTGATGACTCGCGGCGCGCTGACGACGTTTTCCATTGCGAATGACGTGGCAAAGTATTTCGCGATCATTCCGGCAATGTTCGCCGGAGTGTTTCCTGTGTTGGGGACGCTAAATATCATGCGGCTGGCAACCCCGCACTCGGCAATACTTTCGGCCGTAATTTTCAACGCGCTGATCATCATCGCTCTGATTCCGCTGGCGTTGAAAGGCGTGAAGTATGCGCCGATGTCGGCGGCGGCATTGCTGCGGCGGAATCTTCTTATATACGGAGTGGGTGGGCTGATTGTGCCGTTCATCGGCATCAAGGCGATTGATCTGATCATCACTGCGCTGCGGCTCGCATAAGGACTGCTGAAATGATCTCGACTTTAAAGGTTGCAATTCGCTTCACCGTGATAACCACGATTCTGCTGGGGCTGGCATATCCGCTGGCGATGACGGGAGTCGCTCACGTTCTGTTTCGCGACAAGGCGGACGGGCAACTCATCACAAGAAATGGGCAGGTGATCGGATCGGCGATCATCGGTCAGAGTTTTGCGAGCGACCGATACTTCCACGGGCGCATTTCGGCTGCGGGAAACGGATACGACGCAGCCAATTCCAGCGGGTCAAACCTGGCGCTGTCGAACAAAAAGCTGGTCGATCGCATCAACGGCGATGTGGCGAACTATGAGAAGACGAATCCTGGGCAACCTGTCCCGATCGACCTGGTGACTGCATCGGGGTCGGGGCTCGATCCGGACATTACGCCGGCAGCGGCACTGTACCAGGTGCATCGTGTCGCGGAGGCGCGGCATATGAGCGATGACGCTGTCCGCCAACTCGTAATGACGCATATTCTGGGTCGGCAATTCGGCATCCTCGGAGAGCCGCGCGTGAACGTTCTGCAGTTGAATCTCGCGCTGGACGAAGCTGCCGCGAAGTAGTTTGCCGCTCTAGCTTTTGCCGTGCAGCAGATCGCTCAGGACTGAGGCCGCGCGGCGCATTTCTTCGTCGCGGGTGAGGCAATCGGGGCACAGCCGCAGCCACTCTCCGCGCGCATCGCAGATGATTCCCTTCTGGTGAAGCAGGGGCGGCAACTTTATCGCGCCCGCAAGTCGGATAGCGAGAAATGCTCCATGGCGGGCGTCTCCACCGATGACGGAATTGACTCCGGAATTGGCGAGATGCTCGCGCAGAAGGCCAAGCTGCCGCAGGCTGTAGGCACGAAGGCGCTCGATTCCCATTGCCAACGTGAATTGCTGGCCGCTGCGCGCCTGATACCAGGTGAGGATGGGCGGCGTGGCCTCCAGAAACGCGTCGCCACCGGGTTTGAACACAGGGAGATCGGGGCGCTGGTAGGCAAACTCGTCCGAGTTGGCGAACCATCCGGTGTCAAGGGGGCGGAGATCACTATCTAATGCGGACGGTGAGATGTAGAGGAAGCAGGCGCCCGGACCTCCGCGAAGATACTTGTAACTGCCACCGATCATAAAATCGCACTGCATCGGGGCAGCGTCGACGGGGATGACTCCGATGGCGTGGTATGAGTCCACGAGCAGGCGGGCGCCGAGGCGGTGACACGCATCGGCGAGACGGTCGAGACCATCCATGATCTGGCCGCTCATGAACATGACCTGCGAGACGACGACCAGGTCTGCGCCGCGGCCGACAGATTCAATCAACGCCTCGACACAGAAGTTGCCGGAAGGGTCGGGATCGATCCAGTGCAATTCGATGCGGCCGAGAGCCGCGTACTGCTTGAGAATGACATCGATGGAATCGAATTCCCCCCGCGTGGTGACGACACGCGGATTTCCGGGCAATGAGTTCAGGACAGTACGCAGACCCTGGCCGGCAGAGGTTTTCGGGATTACGCAATCGACTCGTGGAGCGCCGATGAGGGTTGCTATGCGGCTGCGAAAAGCCTCGCGTTCTTCGAGCCAGGCATCCCAGGCATCTCCGAGCCGGTCATACCAGAACGCCGTAGCTTCGGCCAGATCATTGGCCATGGAATCGAGCGGACGGCCAAGGGAGTGGTTGGCCAGATAGATGCGGTTCGACGAGAGCACACGAGAAAAGAGCGGAGCGATGTGGCGGTCGATGGCAGATTCACACAGGGGTCCGTGGCAGAGCTCCGCAACGGCTTGCTCGATGCGCGGATTCATTTCTGAAGGAGTCCTGTGCGAACCGCAAGGAGTTCCGGAAAGAACGTCAGTTCAAGGGCCTGCCGGAGAAAGGCGACACCGGAAGAACCTCCGGTTCCCTGCCGGAAGCCGATGATTCGCTCAACAGTCTTCATGTGGCGGAACCGCCAAAGCTGGAAATACTCTTCGACATCGACGAGTTTCTCGCACATTTCATAAGCATCCCAGTAGAGGCGGGGCTGTTCGTAGATTTTGCGGAAAACGTCTACAAGAGCGTCATTCTTGCGGTGAGGCTGGCTCCAATCGCGCTCGATACATTCGCGGGCGATGGAGAGACCGCGACGTCCGAGGTGCAAAAGAAATTCATCATAGACACTGGGCGCATTGAGAGCGGCGTCGAGGTCGGAGTGAATCTGTGGGTCGTGCTCGAATACGCGCAGAGCATCTCGGTTCTTATTGCCGAGCAGGAACTCCAGCTTGCGGTACTGCCAGGACTGAAATCCGGAGGCATGTCCGAGGACACTGCGGAACTCCATGTATTCGGATGGCGTTAGCGTTTCGAGGACGCCCCACTGGTCGAAGAGCTGCATCTGGATGAGCTTTGCCCGCGAGAGTATCTTGAAGCAGGGATCGAGCAGGTCCAACTGAACGAAGTGGATAGCGGCGGAGAGCTCGTGAATAAGCTGCTTCATCCATAGCTCGGCGATCTGATGCTGGATGATGAATAGCATCTCGTCGTGGTGGGGCGGTGAGGACAAGGGCTGCTGTTGCGCAAGGAGTTCGGGCAGACGCAGATATCCGGAGTAGGTCAGGCGGCCGGTAAAGTCGGTAACGATTCCCGCTTCCAGGGGTCTTTGGTTTTGGTCCATGTCTTCCTGCTTAGATGTGGCCGAACAAGAAAATCGCCCGGCGGACATTTCAGGATAACCGCCGGGCCAGGGAGGCACACTTCCCTCAGGAAAACGGTTTCATGGTGATGCCTGGAAACGACGCTTGTCAACCAAATTTGCAAGAATTTGTAGCTCGAATCGATCAGATTACGGGTCCCCGAGGTCACTCAACCGCCAGTAATGGTGGCATCGAGCGTCTGAGGATCTGTCATGGCTCTCTGTTTATAATCGCTCGTAGCGCCCGTTCCCTATTCCCTCACGGTTGAGCAGGAGATTTGCCTGAATGTCGGATGTTCCCACCACACCCGTGCTCGTGGTTGACGGGTCGCGCGAGAGTCAACACGAGATTACCCATACCCCGTACAAGGTAGGTCGCCAACCGGGCAGCGACATCCTTCTCGAGGATGCATTCGTCTCGCGAAAACACGCCGAGATCGTTTACGAGAATGGTTCCTTCTACATTGTCGATATGGAGAGCAAATGGGGCACCTTCCTGAATGGGAATCCGGTCAAGCGGCATAGGCTCACGAATAATGATGCGGTCCATTTCGGCAAGCCGGACGGGCCCTATCTTCGCTTCGGTGTACGCAGTTCTCATTCGGGCTCAACGATTAAGGAACTCCTTGGACCGCTGAAGACAGATGCGGGTCCTAATACCGCGATCGAGCGGCTCACGTGGCTGCTGGAGGCAAACCGCAAGCTGAACAACGAGGGTGCAGTCGACCAGATTCTACGCGCTCTTGTAGAACAGACGTTGACCCTGACCAAGGTGGAGCGCGGCTACGTGATGCTGCGCGACCAGTCGACCGGACGCCTTACTCTGAGCGTGGGTCTGGACAGCAAAGGCAACCTGCTCACCGACGATTCGACAATCTCGCACAGCGCCATCAAGCAGGCGATTCAAGGCGCCAGTGAATTTATCGTGACCGATACGCTGAGCGCGGAAAGGGGCGTGCGGACCGACAGCGTCATCGCACAAAATATCAGGACTGTGATCTGCATCCCCCTGCGCAGCCGTAGAACGGTATCGGGCTCCGACCGCGGCGACTTTCTGGGTGTGCTTTACCTCGACAGCCGGTTGAATCCTGGCCACCTTACGAAGGTCGATAACGATGTGCTGAAGATGATCGCGGCTGAGGCGGCGGCTCTTGTGGACAACGCGCAGCTTGCCATTTCAGAGGAAAATGCAAGACGCGTACAAGAAGAACTTGAAATCGCAAGACAAATCCAGCAGAGCCTCATGCCGAGGCAGCTTCCAGCTACGGATTACGCGAAAATTTCGGCGCGATTTGTTCCATGCAAGGAGGTCGGCGGCGACTTCTTCGATGTCGTGTCTGCAGGGGATCATGTCTACGTTGTGATCGCTGATGTTTCCGGCAAGGGCGTTGCGGCAGCCATGCTGGCGCAAACACTGCAGGGCATGGTCTACGCGCAGATGCTTGCCGAGCAGTCGCTGGAAGTAATTGCCACCACTCTTAACCGGTTCATCTGCGCGAAGGATGTGGGCAAATATGCGACGATGGTTATCCTGCGGCTGGATAAAGACGGTTGGCTCGAATACATCAACTGCGGGCAGGTTCATCCATTGCTGCGGACGACGAACGGCGTAGTCTCTCTGGACAGCTCGAATTTTCCGGTCGGGTTATTGGAGGATATCGCGTTCAAGTCTCAGAAGATAAAGCTTGAGACGGGCACGCGGGTGCTGGCCGTAACCGATGGCGTGACGGAAGCTGAGGATACGCAAGGGGATTTCTTCGGGACACATCGCATGGAAGAGGCTTTTGCGAAGAGCAAAAACCTTGATGAACTTGTCGAGAAGGTGTCGTGCTTCTGCGGGACCGCTGCCGCAACAGACGACTGCACGATGATCGAACTGGATCTGTATTAGCGTATCGGCGAAAATGAGCAGCGTTCGTGCGAGCGCCTGTGTTTTGATAAATTTCCTGCCATAGCAAGAAAGAGTGCCTCGGGTGGAACGCCTCACCAGCTTCGCAGCCTTCTGGCCTTACTATCTGCGCGAGA